>MTBT01000046.1 GCA_002282935.1 Microcystis sp. LSC13-02
ACATTTTAGCATATATTTGGTAAATGCGCTAGTATTTAACGGTAAAGCCGTCGTAGAACGACGGGGTTTCAGACCCAAATTTTCGATGAATACTGCTCTCTGTACCGAGACCTATTTCCAGAAGTGAGAAGTTACGAGTATTTCAAGTACCTCCATATCGGCCTGCTATCGGAGATAAAAAGAAAGACCTTGCTGGCGATAGCGAGAGAGGTAGGATTAGAAAACGAACAAGGGTTACACCATTTTCTGACCAGTTCTCCTTGGTTAGCTAAGGAGCTGAAAGAAAGGGGATTAAAATTAATATTATCCGTGTTAGTGGAAAGAGAAATTATCGTAATAATGGACGAAACGGGAGATAAAAAGAAAGGGAAAACGACGGATTATGTGAAAAGACAATACATCGGAAATATCGGCAAAGTCGAAAATGGGAGCGTGAGGGTCAATGGGTATGGATTAATTGAAGGAATGACACTCCCCTTAACGAGCGAAGTCTACAAACCGAAAGAAAGATTAAAAGAAGGAGACAAATATAAAAGCAAACCGGAAATTGCGGCGGGGATGGTGAAAGAGCTAGTAGAGAAAGGATTTAAAATCAAGCGAGTGTTAGCGGATAGCGAGTACGGGGAAAGCGGGAGTAATTTCTTGAGTATTCTTGAAGAGTTCGGAATAGAATACGCGGTGGCGATCCGGAGCAACCAAGCGGTATTAATGGCTCCTGGGCAGAGAGTAAGAAGAAATCGATGGCAAGAATTCGAGAGAATCCATAGTAATGGAGAAAGAGAAAAACGGTATGTTCGAGAGATTATTTTCGGCAAAAGAAGACAAGTAAGATATTGGCAAATCACGACCGATAAAGATACGGTACCCGAAGAGACTACTTGGTATGTCATGACGAGAATAGCCGGAATAAGTGCGAAAGAAGTGGGCAATATTTACGGGGATAGAACGTGGGTAGAGTAGGGTTTCAGGCAAAGTAAAAGCGAATTAGGATGGTCGGATTATCGTTTAACCGATTATAACGATATCGAAAAATGGTGGGAGCTAGTCATGAGCGCGTACCTAATGGTTAGCCTTCAAGCAGAGGTTTTTCAAGGTCAATGTCAAAAAGAAAATCGGTCATCCAACCGGCAAAAAGCTAGAGAGAGCGCGGGAACTCATTCTTGGTGGTCTGTCGGGAAAGGATGGAAAGATAACCTAAATAATATTCGATTATTTATCGAACCTTTCGGTTACTTGAATCGTTTAAAAGCTTGGCTCTGTGTTTTCTTCACTCCTCGACTAATTGGCTACTTTTCTTTTCTATATACCCAACTTAATCGATTGATAAATTCTTTATTAGAATCCGTTTTTCCCTGTCATTTCTGTCTTCCCGTTCCCTAGAGTGACAGAAGAGGGATATTTACACAACCAGGTTTGCACTGTGTTTCTATGATGCCCTAAACTTTTAGCTATCACCTTGATGGCGGGAGCTTTTTCTTGTTTTAGCCAATACAGCACTTGCAGTTTGTCTTTTTCCCTAGCGGTGGTTGCTTCTTTGATCCGTTGAGTTATACTAAATCCGGTTATTAAAAACTGATTATTTATGCACCCTTTTGCCTCTTGCCTGTTGCATGAGTGCCTGTCCTGATATGTTACCTATACTCAACGGATTTAGTATTAATTCCTCTGCGCTTTCTTTGACTACTGTTGAGGTTACTCCTGCCATAATTTTTGAATAATAAGAGTTATGGTCGGTTAAGCGTCAAAACATCTAGGCTTTTCCTTGATGCTGGCAATGTAAACTTTGATTAAGAGAAAGACTTCTAGCTCCGATCCGATGTTATATTAATAATTGAAGCTAAGGAAAAAAGCTTCCCTGACAGATCAACTGGCAAGGTTATCAGGTCAAGTTCACAAAGGAGTAAACCCTGTTAAAGTTACATTCTGTCTCGATAACGACGATAACAGCGATCGACCTGAACGCTCATATTTCCTAGAGTAGAGAACAAGGGAGTTAGGCAATTGCAACTAAGGTTCAATGCGTCTCCAACCAGTCTCAAGTTGTGAGGGAAAATACCTGAGAATCGGTAAACTGATCGCTGTTATTGTTTGTCAACACAAGTAATTGATAATTGCAGTCGCTCTCCTTTGATGAGATAATAGAAAGTCTTCTGTTCAAAAGGATATCGATAGGATGCGACTCTCTCAACAGCTTTTTGTCACTCTCCGGGAAGACCCAGCCGAGGCGGAAATCCCCAGTCATAAATGCTTAGTCCGTGCCGGTTACATTCGTCGCATTGGCAGCGGTATTTACGCCTATTTACCCCTGATGTGGCGGGTTTTGCAGAAAGTCTCCCAGATAGTCCGGGAAGAAATGAATAAAGCCGGCGCCCAAGAATGTTTACTTCCCCAACTGCAACCGGCGGAACTCTGGCAGGAATCAGGCCGTTGGGACACCTACACAAAAGCAGAAGGGATTATGTTTGCCCTGACGGACCGGCAAAACCGGGAGTTAGGATTAGGACCGACTCACGAAGAAGTAATTACTGCCGTCGCTCGGGATTTAATTCGTTCCTATCGACAATTACCGGTTAATTTATATCAGATTCAAACTAAATTTCGCGATGAAATTCGCCCTCGTTTTGGTTTAATGCGGGGACGAGAATTTATTATGAAAGATGCCTATTCTTTCAATCTCGACGAGGAATGTTTAAAGAAAACCTATCAAGCGATGGATATAGCTTACCGCAATATTTTCCGCCGTTGTGGGTTAGCTTTTCGGGCAGTAGAAGCCGATTCTGGAGCGATTGGTGGTTCCGCATCCCAAGAATTTATGGTCTTAGCTGATGCCGGAGAAGATGAGGTTTTATTTACCGCCGATGAAAAGTATGCGGCTAATGTGGAAAAAGCCGTTTCTTTGCCGGCAGATAAAGTGGCTTCTCCCTTTAAAAAGTTTGCTAAAAAAGAGACTCCTAACACCAACACTATCGAAAGTTTAGCTAAATTTCTCGATTGTTCTGCCACCGCTATCGTCAAAAATGTTCTCTACGAAGTGGTTTATGATAGCGGCATAACTGTTTTAGTTTTGGTGAGCATTCGGGGAGATCAAGAGGTTAACGAAGTTAAACTACAAAATGAATTAGTTAGACAGGCGAGCCGTTACAATGCTAAAACAATTTTGGCTTTAAAAATACCCGATGCTGCCGCTCAACAGAAATGGGCAACTAAACCTTTACCTTTAGGTTATATTGCTCCCGACTTAGAAGATAATTTGCTCAAAAAAGCCAGCGATATAGCTACTCAATTTTTACGCATAGCAGACAACACGGTGACAGACTTAGAAAACTTTATCACCGGTGCCAATGAAACGGGGTTTCATTTAGTGGGGGCGAATTGGGGTAAAGATTTTATCTTACCGGAATTAATCGTCGATCTACGCAAAGCTCAGGTAGGCGATCGAGCTATTCATGATCCTAATCAAACCTTGCAAAGTGCTAGAGGAATTGAAGTCGGTCATATCTTCCAATTGGGCTATAAATATTCTCAGGCCATGAATGCTTTCTATACTAATGAAGCGGGAGAATCTACCCCCATTTGTATGGGTTGTTATGGCATAGGAGTATCCCGTTTAGCACAGGCAGCCGTAGAACAATCCTACGATAAAGATGGCATTATTTGGCCTGTAGCTATTGCCCCCTATCAAGCGATTGTGGTTATTCCCAATTTAGCCGATGCCGAGCAGGTAAAAACCGCCGAAAGTTTATACAATGAGTTAAATCAAGCGGGCATTGAAACCCTTTTAGATGACCGGGATGAACGTGCAGGAGTTAAGTTCAAAGATGCGGATTTAATTGGGATTCCCTATCGCATTGTCACGGGTAAATCTCTCAAATCGGGTAAGGTGGAATTACTCGAAAGAGCCAGTAAAAAAGCGTCAGAAGTAGCAATTAATGAGGTGGTTTCCTATTTAAAAACTGCTATTTCAAAGGTAAATGCTTCTGATTAAGTGATTAAATATACAGATAAATTCTCGAATCTAGAGCCGAGAGCCGTCAATAAAGGTAATATTGCCTCTAATAAAACCGAGACTATCTGTCCGTTTTTCTGTGTCAAGTTCAAAAGTTTGGATCATGGCTGAGTTTGTGAGAAGTTTTCTAATTCTCTCAAAGTAAGTCTCAATCAACAAATTCAATCTCCTTAATGATGGCGATTTTTTGCTGTATTTTCTCAAGCATCCAGGACTCTCCTAACCATTCATCAAAATCTTCACTGTGTTGTAATTGATCATTGGTAAACAAATCAACAAACTGCTCTGTTGACCATTGATATTGAGTTTCAAATTGTTTTAGGCGAGCTTGAGTTTTTTGTAATCCGCTTTCTAGGTCTTGGAGCCGATGATTCAGATCGCTTTGAATGATTGCTTTAAGGGATTCTGGTTGACTAGAGCGCAGTTTAATCAGGTTTGTTGAGTTTGATTCTAGCGGTTGGGTTTGCTTGGATATATTCGACTGTTTCTGGGGGAAAGCGTTCGGTTAATTCCTCATCGGGAAGTTGGGACAGCATCCGAAAATAATTCTTTCTTACTGTTTGAATGTTAGGGTGATTTTCGCCTAGTGTAGCTATCAAAATAGCAATAGCTCTTTGATAGAAAGGTTCGGCTTCTGCGTATTTCCCTTGAATGTAATAGAGGATATTTGGGCTATGCGGAAATAGCCTGGGGACGTGGGAGAGATTTGCCTCGTGCAGTGTAGTCTTCGATCAGGAGATCTAAGACTTCAAGGGCATTTTGTAGGGCTGCATTGTAAGTTTCGCCGTGAGTATGAGCATAGGGGCCAAATTCAGGTAGATGGGCGATAAATTTGTTGTCTTCTTGTGACCATTGAATAAAAATACTGTAGTGATAATTCATGGGTTGTCTCCTTGATTTAAGTTTGCTAGTTCCTGAAGTGCATTTCTTACGTCTTTTTCCTGGTAGCGATCAGCATCACTACTATCTTTGCCTGACAGGGTCAAGCTATATTCTAAACGGGGTTGACATCCTCACCGCCGTAAACGGACGGTGATTCCCAAACCTCACGATTTAGGTTTCTGCTTCTTTCCCTTGCGGGGTTCCGCACCT
>MTBT01000047.1 GCA_002282935.1 Microcystis sp. LSC13-02
TCTGTTTGTTTTGATCAATATCCGACTTTAACTGATGAGCTTTCCTCTGTCAAGCTTTTCAGGTGATGCACTTCAGACTTGAATCGGCGCTCTCCCCAACGATATCGGTGATAAATCGGTCTTTGAACATCTTAATCATTGATGAACTCTCCAGAGATTAATCGGAAAATATTCGGGCAATTAAGAGTGATCAGTAAACAGTAATCAGTAATCAGTGAAAAGACAGTAGGAAACTTCTATTTAGGGTTTGCGGCAAAAAGTTTTCCCTGGGGGTAGGGTGTGGGGTGTGGGGTGTGGGGAGCTTTTTAAGTAAACAGTAAACTTAAAACTCAAATCTGATAACTGATAACTGATAACTGATAACTGATAACTGTTACTTATTTGGGGGCCTCGATGGTAGGGGGATTAGCAGTATTGGGAGTCTTGCTAGTGAACATTTGTATTAGACTAAAACCGACAAAAGCGAGTAAGGCTATGCCACCAATAGTAGTAACAATTTTACCGACGAGATTTTCTGTGCGGGGTTCTTCGGGGGCATCCTCGTTGGGGTCCTCCGAATGGGCAAAACGATTGTAGAGGAAATCGAGGGCTTCATTGCGGAGTTCGTAGTAACGGGGATCTTCGGTGATTTGGGAACGAACCCGGGGACGAGCAAAAGGCATCTTTAACACCTCACCGATTTTAGCGCTCGGGCCGTTGGTCATCATCACCAAGCGATCGCACAAGAACAAAGCCTCATCGATATCGTGGGTAATCATCAACACGGTTAACTGGTGTTCTTGCCAGATTTTCAGCAATTCTTCCTGTAATTCCTCTTTGGTGATCGCATCTAAGGCCCCAAAGGGTTCATCGAGGATGAGGACTTGGGGACGAATGGCCAGGGCGCGGGCGATCGCAACCCGTTGTTTCATGCCTCCCGATAACTGGGGGGGTTTTTTCTGGGCTGCTTCTGTCAATCCCACTAAGGATAGATTTTCTTCCACGATCTTCACCTTCTCAGCCTGAGTTTTTTGGGGATAAACCGAATTAACGCCGATATAAACGTTCTCAAAGGCAGTTTTCCAGGGCAAAAGTGAATAATTTTGGAATACCATCATCCGGTCTGGTCCTGGTTCCTTAACCTCTTTGTCCTGTAGTAGCACTTGCCCACGACTAGGAGAAGAAAGCCCCGCCACCATATCTAAAAGGGTCGATTTACCGCAGCCGGAGTGACCGATAATGCAGACAAATTCCCCCTCATTGACTTGCAGATCCACACCGTCTAAAACGGTGTAAACCCCTTCGGGGGAGGGGTATTCTTTGGCAACATTACTAACTAATAAAAAAGGCTGGGTGGTGGTGCTGGAATTCACGGTCTTATCGGTAAAAGTTTGCATAATTCGTCCTAGATTTATTTTAAGGTGGGCTTTGCCCACCACAACCATTAATTAGCGACAGGATCATCGAGGAGAACTTCCGAGACGCGATAATTGCGACGGATCGAAAAACGTTCCAGATAGCCGATCGGATCGTCGGGATTGAAAATAAGATGATCAAAGAGGGCGAAACTGTGGCGATCGGGTTCCAAATCGGGAATGCCCAGGAACCTGCAAGCTTCGCCAAACAGATCGGGACGACGGACGCGTTCAATCACTTCCACCCAGTTGCGGGGGAAAGGCGCGTAACCCCAACGGGCAAGCTGAGTTAGGGTCCATAGGGCCTCACTCCGGCCCGGACAGTTAGCTTGATCGACGTAAAACTGGTTAAATCGGAATAGGGGTTCGGGGGCAGTTCCTAAACCGCGATCGTAACCATCGAGGAAACCGGGGCGGATAATTGCGCTATCCACGCCCACATACTGGGGCTGACTGAGAATATTAACGATATCTTCTCGATTACGCTGATCATCGCAGTATTCACAGGCTTTAATTAAAGCTTTGACCATGGCGATATGGGTTTCGGGATGTTTCGCCGCCCAAGTTTCCTTGACCCCGAGGACTTTTTCCTGGTGTCCGGGCCAAATATCAAGATCGGTGGCGATAACGTAGCCTAATTTTTCCTGAACGGCGTAGGAGTTCCAGGGTTCCCCCACACAATAACCGTCGATCTTACCTGCTTTTAGCAGGGAAACCATCTGAGGCGGCGGAATTACGGTTAAATTCACATCACTATCGGGATCGATGTCGCCACTAGCTAACCAGTAGCGTAACAGCAGATTGTGCATGGAGGCGGGGTGAACCATGCCGAAAGTGGCGATTTGGTCGGGACTTTGCAGGAGGGCCTCCTTTAAGTCGCCCAGTTTTTCTACCCCCAATTCCCTGTATTTATTGCTGAGGGTGATGGCGTTACCGTTGCGACTGAGTACTAAAGCGCTAATCACGGGGACAGAGGGCTTATTGCCAGCGCCAATGGTCATACTGAGGGGCATTCCCGCCACCATCTGGGCCGCATCGAGACGACCGGTAGCTACCCCTTTGGCGATCGCTTTCCAGCTGGGTTCCCTTTGCAGGACAACACCCTCTAATCCTTCCTCGGCGAAGAAACCTTTCTCTTGGGCGATAATAATCGGGGCGCAATCGGTGAGGGGGATAAAACCGATGGTGGGATTGGTTTTCAGTCCAGGAGCCTTGGCTATAACCGTCACCGGCCCGGTTGGTCGACCGACTTTCTTCGATCGCTTCTGTTGGTTGAGGAAATAAACGATCTCGTTACGGAGGGAGTAGTAACTAGGGTGATTAACTACTTCCAAACGATGCCGGGGCCTGGGAATGGGAACATCGAGAATCTGACCGATATGGGCCTCTGGTCCGGTGGTTAACATCACCACTCGATCGGATAGTAATAGGGCCTCATCCACATCGTGCGTGACCATGATACAGGTAACGTGGCTTTCCTCGACGATTTCCATCAAACGTTCCTGTAAATTGCCTCTGGTTAACGCATCCAGTGCCCCAAAGGGTTCATCGAGTAGCAGGACTTTTGGCCGTAGGGCTAAAGCTCGGGCGATCGCTACCCGTTGTTTCATGCCTCCCGATAATTCTCCCGGTCGTTTGTTGGCGGCATGGCGCAGGTGTACCATATCGATACTATGTTCGATGACACTTTTGCGTTCAGCGGCCGGCAGATGACGCAGCACACGGTTAACTCCTAGGGCGATATTTTCCCGGACGGTTAACCAAGGCAGCAGAGAATAATTCTGGAAGACCACCATGCGATCGGGACCGGGGTCTTTAATTTCTCTTCCCTCTAAAATCACCCCCCCCACCGTGGGGCGATCGAGTCCGGCGACCATATTTAAGAGGGTGGATTTCCCACAACCGGAGTGACCGATTAAAGAGATAAATTCCCCTTTAGTAACGCTGAGATCGATATTTTTTAGGGCGATATATTGACGGCCATCGGGGAGAGGGAAAACCTTATCAATGTGATCGACTTCAATAAATGCAGACATTTTCAGTTATCAGTTATCAGTTATCAGTTATCAGTTATCAGTTATCAGTTATCAGTTATCAGTTATCAGATGTGAGTTTTTAGTTTACTGTTTACTGTTTACTTAAAAAGCTCCCCACACCCCACACCCTGCCCCCACCGAAAAACTTTTTGCCGCAAACCCTATTTATTTTCTTCGGGTACAACTAATTTAGCGATGTAGGCCATGAGGCGATCAAGTAAGAACCCAACAATACCCACATAAATCAGGGCGAGGATAATTTCACTGATCATGGAACTATTCCAAGCATCCCAGATAAAGAAGCCAATTCCCACGCCACCGATCAGCATTTCCGCCGCTACAATTGCCAACCAAGATAAACCGATACCGATTCTTAATCCCGTGAAAACGTAGGGAACGGTGGCGGGAAAAAGAATATTGAAAAAGTATTCAACTTTGGATAATTTCAGCACTCTAGAGACGTTTTTATAGTCTTGGGGAACCTGTTGTACTCCCACGGCTGTATTAATAATAATTGGCCAAATTGCTGTAATAAAAATTACAAATATGGCACTAGGTTCGTTATTGCGAAAAGCCGCTAGGGAGATGGGTAGCCAAGCTAGGGGGGGAACGGTACGCAGGATTTGGAAAATCGGATCGATCGCATCATAAACTAGGGCGCTGCTACCGATTAAAATTCCTACGGCGATGCCGACAATAGCCGCTAGGGTAAAACCGACGGCCACCCGTTGTAAACTAGCGAAAATTTGCCAGAATAACCCCACATCCGTGCCACCATTATTGAAGAAGGGATTAATAATTAATTCCCAGGTCTCACTAACAACTTTGGTGGGACTAGGAAGGGGGGCATCGGGACTAAAACAGAGAATTTGCCAGATGAGGAGAAAAATTAATAAAGCAATCACCGAAGTTGCTAGTTTGGGTAATTTTTTTTGCAGGTCTTTTACCCATTTCGGACTGTGAGAACGACGAGAAATAGAAACAGCCATAATCAGTTATCAGTTATCAGTTATCAGTGGTTGAGTTATCAGTGGTTCAGTGATCAGCATTGCTCTTGGCTTGATCCGCAAGAATTTTAGTTATCAGTTATTAATTACCAGTTGTCAGAAAATCATCTTTAACTGTTGACTGATTACTGATCACTGATTTAAACCTTTTTAATCTTGAGAGATTTCAGGTAAGCGGTGGGATTTTCGGGATCAAATTTCACACCATCGAAGAATGTTTCCACGCCCCGAGAGGTAGAGGTGGGAATTTGATCGGCCGGAACATTGAGGGCTGTGGCGGCTTCTCTCCAGATATCTTCCCGGTTAACTTTATCAACTAAAGCTTTGATGTCCGTATCGGCGGGAATATAGCCCCAACGGATGTCTTCAGTCACAAACCAAGTATCATGACTCTTGTAGGGATAGGAAGCGTTATCGCGCCAGAATTTCATGGCTAAGGGGCTATTTTCGATTTTGCGACCATCACCGAAATCGATATTACCTTGCATTCTTCCCAAGATATCGGCGGGGTCAATTTTCAGCCATTCCCGTCCTGCAATGATCTCGCACATTTCCTTAACATTAGCGGGATCATTGCACCATTGTTGCGCCTCCAGAACAGCCATGGTTAAAGCTTTTGCCGCTTTGGGATTTTTATCCACCCAATCGGCGCGTAAAGCGAAGGCTTTTTCGGGATGGTCTTTCCAGAGTTCCCCAGTAATCAGGGCGCTATAACCGAGTTTTTTGTTAACCAATTGGGCGTTCCAAGGTTCCCCCACACAGAAAGCTTGCATCGTGCCGACTTTCATGTTAGCCACCATTTGTGGGGGGGGAACAACAATTAAGGATAGGTCTTTATTCGGATCGATACCACTGGTGGCTAACCAATAGCGCATCCAGAGATCGTGATTACCACCGGGGAAAGTGACGGCGGCTTTAACTTCTTTGCCCGCAGATTTAGCTTTAGCGAAGGATTCTTTGAGTACACCGCTATCGAGGGCCACTTTCAGGTCTGCATATTCGTTAGAAATGGAAATCGCTTGACCGTTGGTATTCAAACGCGCCAGGATATACATCGGTACTGGCTGTTTGGTGATTTTGCCCAAGGTCATTAGGTAGGGTATGGGGGATAAAATATGCGCCCCATCGATACCGTTACCCGCCGAACCTAATTCTAGGTTATCCCGGGTGGCAGCCCAAGAGGCTTGTTTCATCACTTGCACATCGGGCATCCCGTGTTTAGCGAATAAACCTTTTTCTTTGGCGATAATTAAGGGGGCAGCGTCGGTGAGGGCAATAAAACCTAGTTTAGCGGTGGTGACTTCGGGAGTTTCTCCACCCGCAACGGGGGAAGCGGCAGGACTACCGGCGGGGGAGGGACTGGTGGCGGTATTATTGGGAGTGGTGCAACCGTGGAGAATTGCCGTTCCTACGGCAGTTGCCCCAGCAGCAAAGATAAATCTACGTCTAGAAAGTTTACTCATGGTCCAATAAATCGTGATTAGAAACTAAACAAAGGTGATGAAACGGTGAAAAATTCTCATGACTTCCCCTAACTGACCGCGGTGATAACCGAGAAAATTTCTTTAAAGTAACTGTTGATTCAGTAAGGATGCTGTAACTATTTTTATCTCTTGATCGCTTTTGCTTGTCCATCTACAGAGATTTAGCAATAGTTTTTGTCTAAGAGATTTTTTCCGTAAGCATAACAGTTTTGAGGAGTCGATAGATAGGGGCGGTTTTTAGTCATCTGGGTTAGAAAGATCACTTTATTTTAGGGTTATCACCGAAGCAATTAACTTAAATTTACAGTCTTCAACGGGAAAGATAGTATAGATTGTTACAAAATATTGTCAGCCATGTAATAACAGCATAAAAATTTGTCGGAAACGCATGGTGGGGCGATGGGGGTTTTTTAGCTATTTTGACTCAGTTATCAGATTTGAGTTTGCCGTTCACTGATTACCGGTTAATGTTTACCGATGACTGAAAAATCGCCGCAAGTATTAGCGACGCGACCAGCTTGAGACAATCTCTGTTATGCTTTGGAACTTGCCAAGGGCAAAAGCATATTATTATCGATCGATGTTTCCCCTTGATTAGATGCTTAGGGATATTGTCAATAGTGGGAGTTAGTCATCTGTGCCTATTTGATCGTTTGTCTTGATCACGATACTTTTAATCCTTCTGTCGCACCTATCCCAGACTCTTATCAAAAACTGGCTCTCCGGGATTCAGGAAAGGTCCGAAAAAATCTCTTAAATAACCTTCAATTATTCTACAGCGTTTTATCTGTTTTCATTTCATTTTAAGATGGCTCAAAGTTTCCCCGTTCCTCACTATCTTTCGGGTTTACTAGGCTTTTAGAACGGTTTTATGACTTTGATTGTTTACGATATTTGCTCTGTCTTTGGGATGACTTTTGCTGGTCTTCTGCCGAGATTGACACAAGAGAGGTAAAATCGACTCTGTGGGGATGCTTTAACCGGCATCTCTAATTTTTAATAGGGGATGATTTAACTGCTCCGACAATCGATCGAGTGTTAAACCTAAGCCGCTAAACTGAAAATAGCTGCTTGTCCTTGCTTCTTATCGGCCGGATTGTAAAATAATGCAAATTTATCTTGACTATAGCGCCACTACCCCCACTCATCCCCAAGTGATCGAGCGGGTTGCCACTATTCTCCGGCATGATTGGGGCAATCCCTCCAGTTTACACACTTGGGGACAGGATACGGCGACAGTCATCGAAATGGCCAGAGAACAGGTGGCAGGGTTAATTGATGCCAATCCGGACCAGATTATCTTCACTTCTGGCGGCACAGAAGCCGATAATTTAGCGATTATCGGGGTCGCTCAACAGTATAACCGCCCCCGTCATATTATTATTTCTAGTGTGGAACATTCGGCGATCGCTGAACCCTGTAAACAATTAGAGCAGCAAGGTTGGCAAATTACTCGTCTTCCCGTCAATCGTCAAGGTAGGGTCGATCCTTTAGACCTAAAAGCCGCAATTCAAAGCGATACGGTCTTAATTTCCATTATTTACGGACAAAGTGAGGTGGGAACCCTACAACCGATTGAAGAATTGGGCAGCATTGCCACAGAGAGGGGAGTTCTTTTTCACACCGACGCGGTGCAGGTGGCGGCAAGATGCGCCATTGATGTGCGGAAACTGCCGGTGGATTTATTATCTCTTTCTAGCCATAAAATTTATGGAATGCAAGGATCGGGAGCTTTATACATCAGAGCGGGTGTCGATATTTTACCATTACTGCGGGGCGGTGGTCAGGAAAAAGGTCTGCGATCAGGAACCCAAGCCGTACCAGCGATCGCATCTTTCGGTTTAGCGGCCGAATTAGCCCAAAAAGATTTAATTAGCGAAAAAATGCGTTTAATGGCCTTGCGAGATCGATTATTTGACCTCTTAGCCGATTATCCTTATCTGCTGCCCACGGGAGACCGATTCTATCGTTTACCCCACCACGTCAGCTTTATTGTCCGTCCAGACGATGACAGTCACATCACGGGAAAACAGCTAGTTCGTCAGCTTAATTTAGCAGGAATCGGCATTAGTTCTGGATCCGCCTGTCATAGTGGCAAACTCTCCCCCAGTCCAATTTTAAAAGCTATGGGCTACAGCGATCGAGAAGCATTAGCGGGAATTCGTTTAACCCTAGGAAGGGACACCAGCGCAGCCGATATCGATTGGACGGCTCTAGTATTAAAACAAGTGATCGATCGCTGTTTATCTGCTCTAATTGTTAGCAAGAGTTAGTTTATCCCTCAAATTGCCCTTCGATCAAGATAATTTCGCCAAAATCGGGAATCCATGCCACCCAACGGCCCTGATCCTGTTCACAGAGTAGTAGCGCTTCATCAAAGCTGTAGGGAGAGGGAAGCATTCTTAGTTGTACCCATGTATTTGCTTGGGGGCAAGTAACAACGGCAGTAGTGCGGGATTGTAGTAAGGACATACACAGATCACCCTGATAATTCTGTATCTAAATTTACAAAAAAAACCGATGACTGTGGGTAACTTTGTTTTAAATCTTTACCTTTTCAAGGGTGTGGGGTTTTACCCATTTTCATCTGTAACTGAATTTTCTGGCCGATTACGCCAATAGCCAGCACTTTTTGATGGCAAAAAAGCCTAAAGATATTATCCCACAAGGTTTTTAGATTTATTCGGCCAATCCTAGTTATGATCGTTACTGGTACATGATAGTTAATAACTGGTAATGGTAAGTTCTTTCCCTCGCACCTATAAAATCGCCGTCATCGGTGACGTTCACGACGAATGGGAAATAGAAGATAATTTAGCTCTAGAAGCTTTACAAGTCGATTTAGCCCTATTTGTCGGTGATTTTGGCAATGAATCCCTAGAAATTGTCGGTCGGATTGCTAGTTTGTCCTTACCAAAAGCCGTTATTCTCGGTAATCATGACGCTTGGTATAGCGCCACCTCCTGGGGACGAAAACAATGTCCGTACGATCGCGATCAAGAAGATCGTGTCACCGCCCAGTTAGAATTATTAGGGGTTGCTCATGTGGGTTACTCAAAACTAGACCTACCCGGTTTACAGCTTTCGATTGTTGGGGGTCGTCCCTTTACTTGGGGGGGGTCCGAGTGGAAAAATGGAGAATTTTTGCAAGAACGCTATAATATCAGCAATTTTGCCGAATCTACCGCCAAAATTATCGCTAATATTCAAGATACTGCCTATAATAACCTGATTTTTTTAGGTCACAATGGTCCGGCCGGACTGGGAAAGGAAGCGGAAGCTATCTGTGGTCGCGATTGGCAACCTTTGGGAGGGGACCACGGGGACCCCGATTTAGCAGCGGCCATCGAACAAGCACAGCTATTAGGAAAACAGGTTCCTCTCGTCAGTTTCGGTCATATGCACCACCGTCTCCGTCATACCACTTCCCGTTTACGCAATCCAGTGGTCACTTCCGAAATGGGAACCGTTTATTTGAATGCTGCTAGTGTCCCTCGCATTCTCCACTCCGATACGGGTAAATCTCGCAATTTTTCCCTAGTCACTCTTGAAGAAGGTCTAGTCACAGAAGCATCTTTAATCTGGTTGAACGATAATTTCGAGATTATCAGTAATAGAAAACTTTATCACTCCGGGTCATCAATCGATCGCCTATCCGTTCCATCTTGTTATTCTTAAGTTTTGAAAATAGACCTTTTCTTAATCTCATGCGGTACAATCACTAATATCAGTTATCAGATATGAGTGTTCAGTTCACTGATTACTGTTCACTGATTACTGATAACTGAAAAAAGCTCCCCACTTCCTATAGATAGTTAATTTTTTGAGCGATTAGAGGTAAAGCAAGAGCGATAGCAACACTAACTATCATACCGATAAAAGCTTTCAAGGCATCCCCTAAAACCAGTTTACCCGTGGCGGCTAAATTAGGGTTTTCTCTGGTTAAAGTCAGAGAAATTTCTCGACCTCCTAATAAACCTAAAAATACCCAAGTGGTACTCATGGGAATATGATTATAGCTAACAAAAAACAGTAAAATTAGTCCATAAATTAAGTTAATAATTGTTGCAGAAC
Source organism: Microcystis sp. LSC13-02 (assembly GCA_002282935.1). Classification (GTDB taxonomy): domain Bacteria; phylum Cyanobacteriota; class Cyanobacteriia; order Cyanobacteriales; family Microcystaceae; genus Microcystis. The sequence goes on from MTBT01000047.1 coordinate 9,996, forward strand.
GCAGATCATGGGCGTTAGTTTTGCTAGTGACAATTTTCTCGATTTGACCCCCGTGATTAATAAAAATGATGGTTTGCAGGAGTAGCATAACTGTTAGAGATAAAACTAACCATGTTGCCGCTAACTTTCTGGGAAGATAGGCGAAAATATTAGCAAAATCTTGCATTAACCATTGACTCCAGAGAAACCCGGTGGATAACCACTGTAAAACTACCCAGATTTTTTGAGGTTCTTTATTAACTGTTTCTAGGAAAAAGTTTTCTAATTGATAAATAATTCGATAGATTACTAACCCCACTATAACAGCAATAGCATAACCCCAAGCGGATTTAACTAACATTTCATCTAGAGATTGGGGAGCAAAAACTGTTAAAACCAAAAAGGTTGTACTCACAGGTATTCCCCAAGTGGTGAGAATTAAAATTGCTAAGGGAGGAACGATATAAATCCAAGTAAAAGTTTCTGGGAAGGGAATCATTTCTAGTCGATTATAAGCCACATCTCCCTGATTAATATACCAACCAGCGATAAAAATCGAGGCTAAGATTATACTGGTGTACAGCCATAAAATCCACCAGGGACGTTCTTCATTGGCACTTAAAAAAGTCCCTAAAGTTTGTAGGGAATCGTTGGCAACAATCGCATAAGCTGATAGAATAAAGCCAGCAATCATCAAAAAATTACTCATAGACAAGTGAAAAAAAATAAAACTTAAAGTAATACAAATCCTGTTCAAACAGTAGAGAAAAGCGCCGAGGTAGGAGAGCGGGAAGTGGGGTAGTGGGGAAATTTCAACTAAAACCCTCTTAATTTTGCTTTAAAAAATCCCTCGCTAGATAGAAAGCAGCTAAACTACCGGAGACGGTAATTTCCTGGGGATTAATTTCCTGTAAAGGTCGAATAATAACTTCAATTTCCTCGGTAATATCTAACTTTTGTTGACCTGTGGGAGTAGCATTAAGAGCCAAAAAAATATGAATTCTGTTAGTATCTTTAACGGGATTATCGTACAAAACAGCCAGAGGTATTAGAGAATCACTTTGATAACCGGTTTCCTCCTCGAATTCCCGACGCGCTGCCGCAGTAATATTATCTTCACCCGCATCTACTGCTCCAGCGGGAAATTCCAATAAAATTTCCTTAACTCCGTGACGATATTGACGGACAAAAACCAATTGATTATCCCCAGTAACTGGAACAACTAAAACAATTTCAGGACGAATATTAACGAAATAATCATCGATAACTTGTCCAGAGGATAACCTCACCGCGTCTTGACGGACTTGACACCAACGATTCTGAAAAACTAGCTCGGATTTAATAATTTGCCATTTTTTTAAATTAGTCATCGACAATCCTGTTATAATTGCAGTGAAATTACTAAACTTTTTCTCAGATAATTATAGCTATCTAGGGACTATTCCTGATAAAATTTAATTTTATACTCCCATCTCCCATGTCGTTAATTCAATGGTATCCCGGTCATATTGCCAAAGCGGAAAGAAAACTCAAGGAACATCTTAAACTCGTGGATGTGGTCTTAGAAGTGCGCGATGCTCGCATTCCCTTAGCTTCCCATCATCCGCAGGTGGACGATTGGATTGGCAATAAACCGCGCTTGTTAATCTTAAATCGTCTCGATATGATTCCCGAATCTGCCCATCAACAATGGGTAACATGGTTTAAAAGTCAAGGAAAAACCGTCTATTTTACTAACGCTAAACAGGGAGAAAGAGTTAAAGCAATTATCAAAGCGGCGGAAAAAATTGGCGATGAAATTAACCAAAAACGCCAACTAAGAGGAATGTTACCGCGTCCAGTGCGCGCCGTGGTGATCGGGTTTCCCAATGTGGGCAAATCTGCCCTGATTAACCGTTTATTAGGGCGAAAAGTCGTCGCCAGCGCCCGCAGGGCCGGAGTAACGCGACAATTACAATGGGTACGAATTTCCGACACCTTAGAACTATTAGACGCGCCGGGGGTGATTCCTTCCCGTTTAGATAATCAAAGGGATGCGGTGAAATTAGCTATCTGTGAGGATATTGGCGATGCTGGTTATGATAACCAAAGGATAGCGGCGGCTTTTGTCGATTTATTAATAGAATTACAGTATGAAGGACTTTTACAATCTCGTTACGGGTTGAATACTCTAGACATGACCGGGGAAGATTTTATCGAAAAATTGGCCAATCTCAAATATCAAGAAGATAAAGAAAGGGCAGCCATGCAGTTACTCAATGATTTTCGTAAGGGAATAATCGGGGCTATCCCGTTAGAATTGCCCCCTTCCTCTTGAAATCGCCTGTTTTTAACTCAATAGTTAATTCCCGAATTTGTCAAAATTACCGCCTTTTAGTCCACTGAGCTGCCGATAAGATTAAAGAAATCGGTAAAGTTGCTAGGATCGATCGAACCCTGAAGGAAGATAGGGAATAAACGACACAGACAAAAAAGACTATGGGCAAACCGACTGGCTTTATCGAATTCCTGCGTGAACTTCCTTCCGAACTTACCCCTCTCGATCGCCTTCATAATTGGGATGAGTTTCATCTTCCCATGCCTGAGGATAAACTCCGCAATCAGGCCGCCCGTTGTATGGATTGTGGTACACCATTTTGTCACACCGGAACGCTCATTAGTGGCATGGCCAGTGGTTGCCCGATTAATAACCTGATTCCCGAATGGAATGATTTAATCTATCGAGGATTGTGGCGAGAAGCCCTCGATCGCCTTCATAAAACCAATAATTTCCCCGAATTTACCGGTAGAGTCTGCCCCGCTCCCTGTGAGGGTTCCTGTGTTCTCGGTATTCATAATCCCCCCGTTACAATCAAAAATATTGAATGTTCAATTATCGACAAAGGTTGGGAATCCGGTTGGATTACTGCCAATCCCCCCGCAATCCGTACCGGCAAAAAAGTGGCCGTAATTGGTTCAGGACCTGCGGGATTGGCGGCCGCCGACCAGTTAAATAAAGCCGGTCACTGGGTGACAGTTTATGAACGGGCCGACCGTCCCGGTGGCTTGTTGATGTACGGTATCCCCAACATGAAGTTAGATAAGGAAGAAGTGGTTCTGCGTCGTCTCCAGATACTCGCACAGGAAGGGGTAAAAATGGTCTGTAGCACGGAAGTGGGCAAGGATATCAGCGCCCAAGACCTATTAAACGAATACGATGCCGTCGTTATCTGTACCGGGGCCACCAAACCCCGGGATTTAAACATCGAAGGTCGCCAATTAAAGGGCATTCACTTCGCCATGGAGTTTCTCACCGCTAATACAAAGGCACTATTAGACGGACAGCCCGGGGAGGATTTGATCTCGGCCGCGGGTAAAGACGTGGTAATTATCGGCGGTGGCGACACGGGAACCGACTGTGTGGGGACTTCCCTGCGTCATAACTGCCGTAGCGTCACCCAATTAGAGATCATGCCGCAACCGCCCCGAGAACGGGCCGCCGATAATCCCTGGCCCGAATGGCCGAAAATCTACCGTCTGGACTATGGACAAGAGGAAGCGGCCGCGCGTTTTGGCGATGACCCCCGGGTTTATACCACCACGGCGACTAAATTCGAGGGGGATAGCGAGGGCAACGTCACAGGGATTCACACGGTACAGGTGGAATGGCAACGCAACGAAAAAGGGCAGTTTATCCCCCAACCGGTAGCAGGAACAGAAAAAGTCATCCCGACGCAATTGGTTCTATTAGCCATGGGATTTTTGGGACCAGAACAGCCTTTACTCGATGATTTAGGCTTAGAAAAGGATGCCCGCAGCAATATCAAGGCCGAACACGGTCAATTTGCCACTAGCTTACCGAAAGTCTTTGCAGCAGGGGATTGTCGTCGTGGTCAAAGTTTGGTGGTTTGGGCGATTAATGAAGGTCGCGGGGCCGCCAGGGAATGCGATCGCTTTTTGATGGGGGCGACGGACTTACCTTAAACCAGTAGTTACTGTTTTCCCCTTGTTATAGTCATGTCCAAAAAGAGGCCTCAGCCATAGCCATCAAAACCCAACCGCCGGTCAAACCCTCTCAATCTGAACAGGAGGAGCGAGGAAACAATTGTCCCTATTGCCTATCTAGACAATCGCTCCCTGTTTAAACCGTTGCCACCGATGAATCAAGCACCAACTGTTCATTGGTGGGTAACTCCAGACAATAACCCGCACCGTAAACGGTTTTAATATAGCGAGGATGACGGGGATCGGGTTCTAGTTTCGTTCTCAGATGGCGAATATGAACCCGAATAGTCTCGATATCATCATCGGGATCGTATCCCCAGACCTCCTTGAGAATATCACTAGGGGAAACGGTTTGACCGTGACGTTGGAGAAGACAGTGGAGTAACTCGAATTCTAGATGGGTTAACTTGACCACACTGTCAAACCAGACCGCCTCAAAACGTTCGGGAACAAGGGTTAAAGGTCCAAAACTGAGTATTTCTGAGTGTTTAGCGGCTTGGGGAATGCGATCGGTGCGTCTAAGGAGGGCGCGCACCCTAGCTAACATTTCCTCCACCTCGAAAGGTTTGGTCAGGTAATCATCAGCACCCGCATTAAAACCTTCCACTTTATCTTGGGTTTGTCCTAAGGCTGTGAGCATCAAAATCGGGATGTCGGACGTGCGTTCATCTCGTCGCAAACGCTGACAGACAGTAAAACCATCGACTTTGGGCAGCATTAAATCCAGCATGATTAAATCGGGTTGTAACTGGACGGCCAAGGCCTGGCCTTTAATCCCGTCCTCTGCCGGATTAACGTCATAACCCGCCATCTCCAAGTTGATGGAGACTAATTCCGCGATTGCAGGATCATCATCGATTACAAGTATTCGGGGCATTACCAGAGTGTTATGACTAAGGGTTTGAGTAGGGAGTTGCTAAATGTGTTCTTACTGACATTGCGACTAGAGCTTTGTCTCTCAAGGGCTTGAGTTTAGCACAACTTGACATCCTCGCCGCCGTAAAACGGACGGCGATTCCTCACCACGCCACTTTTTTAGGGTGGTCGCTGAACGGGGTTGACGCAGATAGCGA
>MTBT01000048.1 GCA_002282935.1 Microcystis sp. LSC13-02
CTTTTGATTAGAAAAAGATAAACTTGAGAATCTTCGGTCAAATTTATTGACTCAAAATCCGCTGTACTTAATTTAAATGAATCAACCCTACCCTTCTAGGGGCAGGGGGGATCACTTAATACTCAAATCTGATAACTGCTCACTGAAAAGGCTAAAGGTTAACCATTCATCGATAAATATTTAGCCACCGATTGCACATCTTTATCACCCCGTCCAGAGAAATTAATAACAATGCGAGGACTACCAGTTACTTGCGGGCAAAGAGTTTCTAAATAGGCTAAAGCGTGGGCAGTTTCTAGGGCCGGAATAATCCCTTCTAAACGGGAAACTCTTTGAAAAGCTTCTAATGCTTCCCGGTCAGTGACACTGTAATATTCGGCGCGACCACTATCTTTTAAAAAGCTATGTTCTGGCCCGACTCCGGGATAATCTAAACCGGCACTAATTGAGTGGGCCTCGATAACTTGACCTTCGTTATCTTGTAATAAATAACTCATTGCTCCATGTAGGACCCCCGGTTGACCTTGGGTAAGGGTGGCGGCGTGTTTTCCGGAAGCGATACTTTCCCCGGCGGCCTCAACACCAATTAAACGCACGGAAGCTTCTTTAACAAACTCATGAAATAAACCCATAGCATTAGAACCACCCCCCACACAAGCGAGGAGAATATCTGGTAAACCGCCCCATTTTTCCAGACTTTGCTGACGAGTTTCTTGACCGATAACCGCATGAAAATCGCGCACCATCATCGGATAGGGATGGGGACCGGCCACAGAACCAAGGATGTAGTGAGTGGTTTCGACATTAGTTACCCAGTCGCGAATCGCTTCCGAGGTGGCATCTTTCAGGGTTCCTGTCCCGGCGGCCACGGGTTGCACCGTCGCCCCAAGCAGTCTCATGCGGAAAACATTGAGTTCCTGGCGTTCCATGTCGTGAATTCCCATATAAATCACGCATTCTAGACCAAAACGAGCGCAAACCGTAGCGGTGGCCACGCCGTGCTGTCCTGCCCCAGTTTCGGCGATAATTCGCTTTTTACCCATGCGTTTGGCTAATAAAACCTGACCGAGGGCGTTATTAATCTTGTGGGCCCCAGTATGGTTTAAATCTTCCCGTTTCAGGTAAATTTGCGCCCCAGTACCGTCAGCTTTGGCATAATGGGCGGTGAGACGTTCGGCAAAATATAAGGGACTAGGTCTGCCGACGTAATCCTTGAGCAGTTGATTTAATTCTTCTTGAAAATCGGGGTCGTCTTTATACTGATTATAGGCCGTTTCTAGTTCACTTAAGGCTGGCATCAGGGTTTCCGGGACGTATTTGCCCCCGTAGCGTCCAAAACGCCCAAAAGCATCGGGATACTGGGTTGCTGTGCCGGCTGAGGCGGCATAAATCGGCGTGATAGTCATGTAAATCTTCGATGAGAGATTATGTCCATTATAAATCTAAGGGTTTAGTCTCTGGGTTAACCTGAGTTCAAGGGCAAATCAAAGGGTGAGCATTGCCCACCCTTTGACTGATTTTACAGCCAAATACTCACATCAACTTTTAACACCTGTCCTAATAGTAATAACCATTTTAATTGCGTCATCGGCCAGGGACAGGCAGCATCTATTGAATTGGACCGCAAAGAATTAGGAACTAGACGATCATGGAAGTAATAATAGTATAATTCCTGAGAGCGATCGAGGGATAATCCTAGCTTTAATTGTTGGCTAACTTCAATTAAACGGGTGATTAGGCGGGCATCCTCCTCCGCCGTTAAAGGATCACCATCGTGTAATAATTTCCCAAGAGATTGCCAGAGCAGACTTTCTAAGGTTTGACGCGCTTCGGGAATGTTTAATTGACAGTGTAAATGATTGGCTTCCTTAGCAATAGCCAATAATTGATCGAGATTATTCTCCGTTGCTTGCCGCTGCTCAAAATCTTTTTCTAGGGCATTAATCACCTGTAAACAACGGTGAGAAATGGCAATATCGGCCGCTACCTGTAACTCTTGAGGTACGGGCAGCTCATCCCGTTGGAAAGCCGCTAAAATGCCGTAATTATCCCGATAAACTTGGGTGTATAATTGATCCAGGCGTTTTTTAGTTTCGGCTGTCACCTTCTGCATAATCCGGTGTCTTTCATCGGCAAAAAGATGGGGTAAAGCAAAAAAGTTTTCTCCCAATCCACGCCCCATTTCTACGATCATGGTCGAGACACTGGCCTGTTGTAAAGATTCAAAGAGATGCTCCTTAAGATGGGTATAGATTAAGCGACCGTTAAAAGGTTGAATGCAGCAGTAAAAATCCCAACCTCCTAAATGTAGAACAGCAAAAACAAAATGTTCACTTTCTTGGGTAATTTCCGAGGTTAATTCCACCTGTCCCACTGCTAAAGTTAAAGACCCGATCGCTTGTTTTTGATAATCTAGTTGACGGGTATTGTAACAATAAATCCGATGATGACTGGGATAATTGGTAAATAGGGAACTAATAGCGTAATGGGCTGCCACCCGTTCCAAATCGACCCGCGCAGAAGTGACCAATTGTCGATAGACATCAGCCCCATCTTGATATAACTTAACGTTACTGGGGGCGAAAGCTAGACGACTGAGGAAATTCATTTCTAATTGAATTCCTGCCACTTCTCCAGCTAATTCCAGGGCCCGGCCAGCATATCTCAAAATTTGCGTACCTTCAGGTCGAGAAATTTCCTCAAAAAACCAGCCACAACTGGTAAACATCAATAAAGCCTGTCTTTGCATTTCTAACAAACGCAAAGCATCGATTTTCTCGCTTTTACTCAGGTTGCGACTTTGATGCAGGGCGAGGAAATGTTCGATCGCGTCTGGGGATCGATCTAAAATAACTGCAATGTAGTCATCCCTTGTCTGCCAAGGATCGCGGAAAAATTCCTGTCCCTGAATCTCATATACCTTAATTAACTCATCTCTGAGCCAATTTAGGGACTCCCGCAGGGGTTTTCGCCATTTTTGCTGGTAATTTCCCCCTCCCCCGCAACCACAGTCATCCTGCCAACGATCTACGCCATGGACGCAACTCCACGCAGTCACTGGTTTTAATTCCACTTCCCAAGTCGGGGGGCAAATACTGAGATAATGGGCGAAATTAGTGACTGTCCAGCCGTTTTTAGGGAAAGATTCCGTAAAAGCATAGCTAAGACATTTCTCTGTCCCCTGTTTGTGGTGGCCGAAGGTTTCCCCATCGGTAGCGACGCTGATTAACTGGGAAGGACGATGATCCCCTTTAATTGCCTGTCCCAGACGACCGACGAGAAAATCACTGCTGGCTAGGACATCATTAAAGCCCATATCGCGAGAAATTGGACCATCGTAGAAGAAAATATCCAGATAACGACCATCGGGGATGTAACAGCGATAGGGACGGGTGGGATCGATTTGACCTCCGGCCACCGCGTGCCATTGGGGATGGGGATCTTGGTCGCTAGGGAAAGGACGACAGCGCAGGGCCTGGGAAGGGGCTAAAATGGTGAATTTAATCCCTTCATCGATTAAAGCTGTCACTGTGGCTAAATCAATGGCTGTTTCCGCTAACCACATTCCTTCGGGATCGCGACCGAAACGGTGCTGAAAATCGGCTTTTCCCCAACGAATTTGGGTGTATTTGTCCTGTTTGTTGGCTAGAGGCAGAATGATATGATTATAGACCTGGGCGATGGCGTTACCATGACCGTTTAAGCGTTGACAACTTTTTTGATCCGCTGTCAGGATGCGTTGGTAAACTTCGGGATCATGGGATTGCATCCATGACATGAGGGTGGCCCCAATGTTAAAGCTGAGATATTCGTAGTTATTAACTATTTTGATCACTTCCCCCCGGTCATTGTAAATGCGCGCAAAAGCATTGGCACGATAACACTCGTGATGGATGCGTTCATTCCAATTATGGAAGGGATGGGCGCTCGGTTGCCGTTCAATTCTGTCTAGATAGGGATTTTCTCGCGGTGGTTGGTAAAAATGTCCGTGAACCGTGATATAAACTCCGTGAGCGGTTTTCAGGGGATCGACCCCCGTATCGGTATAGGAATAAAAGGTTGTAGAAGGATGTTCAACAAGATAAGTCATAGAAATGCCTAGAAAATCGGTTTTTTTGAGCGAAAATAGCTGTAGAATGTAGCGACCTGATGTTTAAAAAAACTGAAAACCTTGCCGTTTTTCACGGACTCAGGCTCACAATACCATGTTTTGTGTTCCTAGCAAAGCTAGGGTTAACAATTCGCAACTTCTCTATACACGGCACTAAGTAATACTAAATCTTGTTACAAAATCTAGCTTTTCCCGGTAGGCTGTTGACTATCTAGGGCTGACTGACCATCCTTTGCCATCAGCGTTCTACCCTAAGAGAGATGCGATCGCTCTTACCCCTGCCCCAAAAGCGATCGCCATGCCCAAAAAATTGCTCCTCCCAAAAACGATCGCCCCTCCTTATCCCCAAAAAGTGATCGCCCTCTGCGTTCCTATCCCAAGCAATGGCAATTTTAAAGTTTAATCAACAAGATGACAGCGATTACATTGAGCCTAGTCATAATGAAATTTACAACTGATAATAATAATTTCTGTTTCTGTAATTTTATAAACTAAGCGATGTTCATCATTAATGCGTCTTGACCAATAACCCTTGAGTTGATGTTTTAAGGGTTCAGGTTTACCGATTCCAGAGAAGGGATGACGCAATATGTCGTCAATTAAATCAACGATTTTTTTATAGAGTTTTTTGTCTTCTATCGCCCATTCATTGAATTGTTTAAAAGCTTTCGGATCAAATACTATATTTTTCACGCCATTCTTTTACAGTAATTGTCACTAAGTTTTCTTTCTTTTCTATTCTGTCAATAGCTTCGGATAATTCACGCTGATTGGCTTCTGTTGAAAGAAGATATTCAGTTGTATCGGGTTCAGAATCAGATACTAAAATAATAATATCCACATCTGTTCCTTCTTCTAGTTCCGCAGAATAAAGCTCTATTTTTCCTTCTCTGCCAACAATTCCTTTCTGTTTAATCGCTCTAATCATGATTTTTTCTCTTAAGATGTCAAACAATTATGGCTATTATATCAAAATCAGCATGAGTTAGAACTGTTGACATCCTCACCGCCGTAAACGGACGGTGATTCCCAAACCTCACGATTTAGGTTTCTGCTTCTTTCCCTTGCGGGGTTCCGCACCT
>MTBT01000049.1:0-6933 GCA_002282935.1 Microcystis sp. LSC13-02
CATTTTAGCATATATTTGGTAAATGCGCTAGTATTTAACGGTAAAGCCGTCGTAGAACGACGGGGTTTCAGACCCAAAATTTTCGATGAGACAATTTATCAAATTTTCGGTTCGAGAAATGAGCGAACGGTGAGTCACTAACCGACCTATCTCAACCCTAACAGCATCAAAACGTTGATCCCTGGGGTGATAGGATAAAAGCTGCCTGCCGATGGGTTCGCCCCTGGTTTGCTCAAGGATTACTTAGGATACTGACGCGGACTTTTTCACCATTTTGCAAAGGTTTACTACTATTAACGACGAAACGCTCCCCCGGTTCAAGTCCAGTGATAATTTCTACTTGACCGTCGAGCGCTTGACCGAGACGAACGGGACGTTTTTCCACTTGCGAGTTAGACTCGGAAAGGACGAAAATTGCCGCGGATTCCCCTTGACTGACAATTGCTGTTTCGGGAACAATCACCTGAGGGGCAGAATTATTATTAAACCGCACCCGGGCCAATAATCCCCCTTTGATTAAACCATCCCCATTGGGTAGAGCAATCTCCACAGGAATCCGCCGGGCCGTGCCTTGGCTGAGGGGAAAAATCCTGGTGATGCGACCGGAAAAATTTCTATCACCGAAAGCATCAAGGCTGACATTAACCTTTTGTCCTAAATTAATCGTTTTTAAATCCAATTCCGATAATAATACTACCACCTTGACCTGCTGAAAATCGCCAATTTTGAGGACTTCATCGCCGATACTGACTAAATCCCCCGGCTCTTTCAGTTTTTCGATAACTATCCCCGTCGCCGGTGATTTAAGAATAGCGTAGGCCTGACGTTGTTGTTCCTGAGCGATGACCGATTTTTGGGCGGCAATTCTGCCGATAATTGCCGCCACTACCTGTTCCTCCACTTTAATTCTTGATCGCGCGCTATTAACGGCTTTTAAAGCTACTGCTGCCGTAGTTTGGGCTGTTTCTGCCTGTTGCAGGGGAATCGCTCCTTCTAGGGCTAATTTTTGCAGGCGCTCGCCATCATTTTTGGCCTGTTGATATTGTAGTTGTAGGCGCTCCACTTCAATTTCAGCGTTACTGACTTCAATTCTCGCCCGGGCTAATTCTGCTTCTAGGGCCGACAGGGCGGCTTTTTCTTGCCGGACAACGGTGGCGAGAAGACGATCATCAACATGAGCGAGGATTTGTCCTAATTGCACCTCATCTCCCACATCGACGACGAGATTAAGTAACTGACCGGTGGCTTGCGATCGCAGAGAAACGACTTTTAAAGGTCGGGTAGTTCCCGTGTAATCGAGATTGCGTCCGATGGTTGCCGGTTTAGCCGTGGTGACGTTGACGGTAGTAGTACGGGCTGCCGGTGGCAGTGGTTGGGTTTCGGTCTGGGGAGAACAACTCGCGCTTAAGGATAAGATAACCAGAGCGGAAAGGATAATCGGAGTCGATCCCATGGCGATAATCTTGGTAGAAAGCTGCTTTTGAGTCGATGGTCGCTTATTCTTCGTCCCAAGCTTCTACCGCTACCACTTCGCTGAGAGGGTCTTGCATGGAGAAACCGAAATCGAGCAACTCTTGCTTCCAGTATGCCCAATCATCCCCGTATAAAAGAGCGAGTTTCCAGATACTATCGCTAGGTTTGACTACTTTTGCATCTATCCACTTGCTAACCTTGCGTTGAAACTTCACCATCGGGTGAGCTACAGCTTGTTTGGTCATAAATTCAATTGCTATGAAAACTTCAGACTCTGCGCTTCCCGACTAAACTAACTCAAGACTAAGACTTTTGCCATTGCAAAGGAGCGAGAAGCGCGTTTATTAACTTACTTGTACACCAGATCTCTGGTTTTAGGCAAGTCTTTTTGACCAAAAGTACGGTAATTACTACTATAGGGTTTGCGGCAAAAAGTTTTTCGGTGGTGGCAGGGTGTGGGGTTTTACCAGTTTTGAGGTGGCCAATTACCTAATTTTCAGGGAAAAAGTGCCTAAATTTCCCCCCGATCACTCCCATATCCATATAGATTAGTATAACCGGAGGCCACAATCATGGAACCGATGCCTCGATCGGTGAAAATTTCCAGTAAAAGGGCGTGGGGAAGACGACCATCGATAATATGAGCAGCCTGAACTCCCTGGGCTAGCGATCGCACGCAGCAGCCAACTTTGGGAATCATCCCACCAGCAACGATGCCTTTTTGAATCAACTCCCGGGCCTGTTGGATATCCAATTTAGCCAATAAAGTGGAAGGATCTTTGTAATTCTCTAAAATTCCGGCTGTATCAGTCATCAAAATCAGTTTAGCTGCCCCTAAAGCCGCCGCTATTTCTCCGGCTACCGTATCGGCATTGATATTATGAGCTTGGCCGGTTTCATCGGCGGCCACACTGGAAATCACGGGAATATAGCCACTATTAACCAAGGATTCGACGACGCTAGTATCGACACTGCTGACTTCTCCAACAAAACCAATGCCCTCTTTACCCACGGGACGAGCAGTGATCAGATTGCCATCCTTACCGCATAATCCTACCGCTTTACCGCCGGCTTGATTGATCAGGGCAACAATTTCTTTATTGACGCGTCCGACTAGCACCATTTCTACCACATCCATGGTGGCGGCATCGGTGACGCGTAAACCGTCTTTAAATTGGGGTTCAATGCCTAATTTATCCAGCCAACTATTGATTTCTGGACCGCCACCGTGGACAATAACGGGACGAACCCCCACACAGGAGAGAAAAACGATATCTCGCATGACCGTGTCTTTGACATCGCTGTTATTCATGGCCGCACCACCGTATTTAACCACTACGGTACGACCGCGAAATTCTTGTATATAGGGTAGGGCCTCGCTGAGGATTTTCACCCTTTGGGCATCGTTTTCGTGGGTATTATTGTTCATGGGTTTTTTTACTCGTCTGATTCAGTGATCAGTTTAGCGGTTTCAGGTTTGACAAAAACTGTTCACCTTGAACGGATTTCTAGAAAGTCTTAGAGTTGCCGAATTTTTCGACGCAACGGACAAAAATCTCGACTCCCATCGCTAACACCGATTCATCAAAATCAAAGCGGGGATGATGGTGGGGATAGGCTAATCCTAATTCGGGATTGGCAGACCCCAAGAAGAAATAACAGCCCGGTACTTCCTGTAAAAAGAATGACATATCTTCCCCTCCCATGGTTTGACATTCGGGAACGATTCCTGCCGGGGTTTCCACCACTTGTGCGGCGATTGAGCGCACTAATTCCGCCATCTGATCATGATTGATTACCGGGGGATACAATTGCCAGTAATCGAATTGATAACTAGCCCCCTGACTTTGACAGATGCCCGCGATAATTTCTTCCATCCGTTGTCGGAAATAGCCCCCTAACTGGGGATTGAAATAGCGCACCGTCCCACTGAGATTAGCACTATCGGCGATCACGTTTCTAGCGGTTCCCGCTGCTAATTTACCCACAGTCACCACGGCAGCATCGAGGGGGTTAAGGTTGCGGGCGACGATGGTTTGCAAGGCGTTGACGATTTGGGCCGCCACCAGTAGTGAATCGACGGTTTGATGGGGAATTGCCCCGTGGCCGCCCCGGCCTTGAATCTGGAGATCGAAACATTCCACCGCCGCCATTAAGGGACCATTTTTCACCCCCACTGTCCCTAAAGGCAGATTATTCCAGAGATGCAGCCCGATAATTCCGTCCACGTCGGGATTTTTCAGCACTCCCGCTTCGATCATCGGTTTCGCCCCCCCCGGCCCCTCTTCGGCGGGTTGGAAAATAATTTTTACTTTTCCCTTGACATGGTGACGGTTTTGTGCTATGTGAACTGCCGTGCCGAGGGCGATCGCTGTGTGGCCATCGTGACCACAGGCGTGCATTTGGCCCGGATGTTGGGAACAATAGGGGACTTGGTTTTCTTCGGCGATCGGTAGTGCATCCATATCGGCCCGCAGGGCTAAAACCGGCCCCGGTTGACTGCCTTCGATGGTGGCGACAATTCCGGTGCCGGCGATGCCAGTTTGATGCTCAATTCCGTATTTAGTCAGGGTTTGACTGATTAAGGAGGCGGTGAGGTGTTCTTGAAAGCCTAGTTCTGGTTTTTGGTGTATTTGTCGGCGCCAGTGAACCAATTGCGGCTGCAGGGAACGAATAGCAAGGCGAATTTGAGGGCAATTTAAGCTATTAGGAACGGGAAAGGAGGAAATCATCGGGTTCGGACGGCTAGATTTTTTGAGCACCGGTTTCTAGTTTAACGTCAGGAGACACCCCACACCCTACACCCCACTCCCCTCTCCCCTCTCCCCTCTCCCCTCTCCCTTCTTTACAAAACTTCATCGTAATTGGAGGGCTGGAAAGGGCAATCCTTGGGTAATAGGGGAAGGGAAAGGGGGAAAATATTAAAAAAAACTTAAAATTTTTATCTTGCTGCCCTTTATACCCTTAAAGCCTTGCTGTCTCTGATTTCCCGACGGTGAGAGGCTTTGAGCCATGGTCATCAATTCCTGACCAACTCGATCGAGTTATTGTTAAGTGACTGTTACAAAAAGACAGCAAAAAACTTAATAATATGTAACAAACAAAGTTTCGACAGCAGTGTATAAATTTAATTTGAGGGGCCAAGATAACAGACAAAAGTTAAGCTGGATACTTGTTTAACCTCCTTAAGTGATTTATGAGAGAGCCATGAAGTTTTTTCAGGTTTCTTAAAGTAGGTCGCAACAATCACGGTCAAGGCTCGTCCAGGCTCACCGTGAAATCCCTTAAGAGGGAAAACCATTTAATTGCAAGCAAATCCCATTTAAATTTAGGAGATTGTCACAATGTTTGACGCATTCACCCGGGTAGTATCCCAAGCTGATGCTCGCGGCGAATATTTAAGCTCTTCCCAACTAGACGCTCTGAGCGCCATGGTTGCCGACAGCAACAAACGGATGGACTCTGTTAACCGGATCACCAGTAACGCTTCCACCATCGTTGCTAACGCCGCTCGTAGCCTGTTCGCTGAACAGCCCCAACTGATCACCCCCGGTGGTAATGCCTACACCAGCCGTCGTATGGCCGCTTGCTTACGCGACATGGAAATCATCTTGCGCTATGTTACCTACGCTACCTTCGCTGGCGACGGCAGTGTTCTCGATGATCGTTGCTTAAATGGTCTTCGCGAAACCTATGTAGCTTTAGGAGTACCTGGAGCTTCCGTAGCCGCTGGCGTAAGCAAAATGAAAGAAGCTGCTTTGTCCATCGCTAACGATCGCAACGGTGTCACCCCTGGCGATTGCAGTGCTTTAATGTCTGAAATTGCCAGCTACTTCGACCGCGCCGCCGCTGCTGTCGCCTAGTCCCTGGGGCTAGTCTCAATTGAACCGTAGGAAACTTATTGCAAGATTATTGGGAGATACCAAACAATGAAAACCCCCCTTACCGAAGCCGTAGCAGCCGCTGATTCTCAAGGACGTTTCTTAAGCAGCACCGAAATCCAAGTTGCTTTCGGTCGTTTTCGTCAAGCTTCTGCCAGCCTCACCGCCGCTAAAGCGTTAACCGAAAAAGCTAATTCTTTAATCTCCGGTGCTGCTCAAGCAGTGTACAACAAGTACCCCTACACCACCCAAATGCAAGGGGCTAACTTTGCGGCGGACCAACGCGGTAAAGACAAATGCGCTCGTGACATCGGTTACTACCTCCGCATGGTGACCTACTGCTTAGTTGCTGGTGGAACCGGTCCGATGGACGAGTACCTCATCGCTGGTATCGACGAAATCAACCGCACCTTCGACCTGTCTCCTAGCTGGTACATCGAAGCCCTCAAATACATCAAAGCCAACCATGGTTTAAGTGGCGACCCTGCGGTAGAAGCCAACTCCTATATCGACTACGCGATCAACGCTCTCAGCTAGTCCGATCAAAAAAACTGCTGGTCTGGAAAGACAGGAGGTTGTTAGCAAAAGGGTTAGCAATCACCTGTTCTTCCAGACCTTGTTATATCCATATACAGTTAGTTTCAGGAGGATCGACGATGACTAGCTTAATGGCAGCCCAAAGACTGGGATTTGAACCCTACAACGGTTCCCCCCGCTTGGAATTACGCGCCACCGACAGTGATGAACAGGTAGAAGTGGTGATCCGCGGTGCTTATCGGCAGATCTTGGGCAACGAGCATCTGATGTCCAGCGAGCGCCTAATCAGCCTAGAATCCCTCTTACGCAATCGTTCGATTAGCGTCAGGGATTTTGTTCGGGCGATCGCTCAATCAGAACTATATCGGCAGAAATTTTTCCACAGCAATCCCCAAAATCGCTTTATCGAGTTGAATTATAAACACCTGCTCGGTCGCGCTCCCTACGATCAAGCTGAGATCGCTTTCCACACCGATCTCTACAATCAACAGGGTTACGAAGCAGAAATTAATTCCTATTTCGATTCCCCCGAATACAACCAACATTTCGGCCAGAACATTGTCCCCTACTATCGTGGTTTCGCCAGCCAAACCGGTCAGAAAACCGTCGGTTTTAGTCGGCTGTTCCAAGTCTATCGCGGTTATGCGACCAGCGATCGCGCACCGTTGAAAGAAGGAAAACTGACCAGGGAACTAGCCTATAACAGTGCTTCCCCCGTTTATATTAACGGAACTGGTCAATCCTTAACCGGATTAGCTGGGGGCGATCGGGGCAAATTCTATCGCTTGCGCGTGGTGAGTGGCGCAAAAGTGGGACGACAAACCCGTGTGCGTCGCAGTGTGAGCGAGTATCTCGTTGCCTACGAGCAACTATCGAACAAATTGCAAGAAATCAACCGTCAAGGCGGCCAGGTAATCGAACTGATCCTCGCCTAGCTTTGAGCGGTCAGAAATTGACATCCTCGCCGCCCTAAAAGTGCGGCGATTCCTAAACCTCACGATTTAAGTTTCTGCTTCAACCACCGTTGCATACCACGGTTAAA
>MTBT01000049.1:6999-13835 GCA_002282935.1 Microcystis sp. LSC13-02
GTCCGCCCACTTGGTTTTCGAGACGGTCTTTTTAAGACTAACGTAAAGCCAACCTAGAACGGCGGGGTTTCCCACCCAAAATTTTCGATGATCATTTTTTTTGTAGGAGAACTTTAGTGGCAATTACTACCTCAGCTTCCCGTTTAGGGACAACCGCTTTTAGCGAGGTTGCTCCCGTGGAATTACGTCCCGATTGGTCTCGTGACGAGGCACAGGCGGTTATTCGCGCTGTCTATCGTCAGGTGCTAGGCAATGACTATATCATGCGTTCCGAGCGCCTTACCAGTGCCGAATCCTTACTCTGTAACGGTTCGATCACCGTGCGGGAATTCGTCCGCGCCGTGGCCAAATCGGAACTGTATAAGAACAAATTCTTCTACGGTAACTTCCAAACCCGCGTCATCGAACTTAATATCAAACATCTTTTAGGTCGCGCTCCCTACGATGAGTCGGAAGTGGTCTATCACCTCGATCTCTACGAAAACAAAGGATTCGAGGCCGATATCGACTCCTACATCGATTCCGCCGAATATACCGAAAACTTCGGTGATAGCATCGTTCCCTACTATCGCGGTTTTGCCAGCCAACCTGGTCAAAAAACCGTGGGATTTACCCGGATGTTCCAACTCTATCGCGGTTATGCCAACAGCGATCGCTCTCAGATTGCCGGCAAAACCTCCCGTTTAGCGGTGGAATTAGCCCAAAACGGTGCTTCGGCAGTAGTCGGTCCCTCCGGTGGCAGCGATGGTTGGGCCTATCGTCCCTCCGGTCAACGCAACACCCCCAGTAAAGCTCTTGGTGGTAGTGTGGCCTATGGTAATGTGGGTAAGCTCTATCGCGTGGAAATTGCCGCCATCAGCAAACCGGGTTATCCCAGTGTCCGTCGCAGTAGCAAAGCGGTTATCGTCCCCTTTGAACAGTTAAATAACACCCTGCAACAGATCAACCGTCTCGGTGGCAAAGTTGCCAGCATCACCCCCGCTAGTTTGAATTAATTTTCTAGCTGAAGATAGCTAAAAGTCTCCCGGGCAGCCGTCAGGTTCACCGGGAGACTTTTTTCTAGGGAACTGGCAGAAATTGACCCTCAGCAGATCGAGCAAACCTGTAGAATGAAAATAATTCCCTCGTTTTAATGCCTGTGACTGTCACTTCGATCGCTTTTGACTCTATCGATACTGCCTTAGCGGAAATCAAAGCCGGACGTGCCATTGTCGTAGTTGATGATGAGAATCGCGAAAATGAAGGAGATCTAATCTGTGCGGCCCAATTTGCCACCCCCGATCTGATTAACTTCATGGCAGTGCAAGCTCGCGGTTTAATCTGTCTGGCAATGACGGGAGAGCGTCTTGATGCTCTCGAATTACCTTTGATGGTGACAAAAAACACCGATAGCAATCAAACCGCTTTTACCGTTAGCATCGATGCCGCTCCCCATTTAGGGGTTAAAACTGGCATTTCGGCAGAAGATCGGGCGAAAACCGTGCAAGTTGCCATTAATCCGGTTACTCGTCCCGACGATCTCACCCGTCCCGGTCATGTCTTCCCGATTCGTGCTAAAGCCGGTGGGGTCTTAAAACGTGCCGGTCATACGGAGGCAGCCGTGGATCTAGCTCGGTTAGCTGGGTTATATCCAGCGGGAGTTATCTGTGAGATTCAAAATCCCGATGGTTCCATGGCCCGTTTACCGCAACTATTTGAATACGCTCGTCAACATAATCTAAGGTTAATTAGCATTGCCGATCTGATCGGTTATCGCTTAAAACACGATCGCTTTGTCCATCGGGAAACGGTCTGTGATTTTCCCAGTCAATTCGGCACTTTTCAGCTTTATGCCTACCGAAATTTATTAGATCAAACCGAACACATCGCTATTGTGAAAGGCGATCCCGCTCTCTTTGGCGATCAACCTGTAATGGTACGAATGCACTCAGAATGTCTGACCGGGGATGCCTTGGGATCCTTGCGTTGCGATTGTCGCCAACAGTTACAAACTGCCCTAAAAATGATCGAAAAAAACGGTTTGGGGGTGGTGGTTTACCTGCGACAGGAAGGACGGGGAATTGGCTTAATTAATAAGCTAAAAGCCTATTCTTTACAGGATATAGGACTAGATACGGTGGAAGCCAACGAAAGGTTAGGATTTCCCGCCGATTTGCGCGATTACGGCATGGGAGCGCAAATGCTCAACGATTTGGGGGTGAGAAATCTTCGTTTAATTACCAATAATCCCCGTAAAATTGCCGGATTAAAAGGCTATGGTTTGGAAATAGTCGAGCGAGTACCTTTGCTGATCGAGGCTAATGATTATAATTCCAATTATCTAGCCACAAAAGCGGAAAAGCTAGGACATCTATTCTTACAAACCTATCTAGTCACCATCGCTCTCAGTTGGGGGGAAAATCCGCCGTCAATTTCGCAAAGATATCATCAATTGGAGAAATTACGACAGTTAAGTCGCGCTAATCAATTATCTCTCCAAGAAGAAACCCGACCGGTAGCCAATGCCCTTTTTGATCGCGCCCCTTTGATCGTACATTTAGGTTTAGATATTCGTCAGGGTGTCAGCAGTAATTGGTATAAAAATCCTTCCCATCCTTATCTTCTGGTTATTGACAAGATATTAAATGACATTAAAGATTGGTCGGAAATTGAACGCTTAGAATTTTTAATTTCCGACGGAGACGATTCGATGACGGGATTACAAATGAAACTCGATCGTCAAAAAATGTCCGATGAAGATTTCTCACAATTACCACAATTAGCTACCCAAATTATCTACAGTTTTACTCGTGAGTCAGCCAAAAATTAGTTTTCTATGACCGTACTGTTGCCTCTTGCCTCTTGCCTCATCTCAACAAGCAATTTAAATATTTAACAGCTTAACAGTTATAATTAAACAAAGCTAGTGTAACGGGGAAAAACCATGACAACTCTCGACATTTTACCGGAAGTTACCTGTCCCCCCACCGATTTATGGAGTGATGAACCACCCTTGGAAAGTGATCTACATCTACAACAAATTACAATTCTGATCGGTTGTTTAGAAAGGCTATGGCAAGAAAGAAATAATTACTATGCTTCGGGAAATCTTACCATCTACTATAACGAAGAACAACTAAAAAAGCGCGATTTCTGCGGTCCTGATTTTTTTGTGGTTTTAGATACAAAAAAACGTCCCCGCAAAAGTTGGGTAGTTTGGGGAGAACAGGGGAAATATCCCAATGTAATCGTCGAGATTCTTTCCGATTCTACGGCCAATATTGACCGCAATAAAAAGAAAATTCTCTACCAAAATACCTTTCGGACTCCTAACTATTTCTGGTTTGATCCTGAAAGTTTAGAACTGCAAGGATTTAGACTAATTGCTGGACAATATCAGGCTATTCCTGCTAATGAAAACGGCTATTTATGGAGTGAACAATTAGAACTATATTTAGGCATTTTTGAGAGGAAATTGCGTTACTTTACCCCCACGGGTGAATTAGTGCTAACTGCCGCAGAAGCAGAATTACAGGAACGAGAAGCGAAGGAACAGGCTATCCTCGAAAAAGAACAAGCTATCTTGGAAAGGGAAAGATTAGCCCAAAAATTACGAGAATTGGGCATTGATCCTGAAACTATCTAATTGATCAATATCTCTAGGCTAGGTAATTCCTATCCTAGAAATGTTGGTAATTTAACCTTATTTTTCCTGTCTTTCTAAGGCTAATTGTACTAACTTATCGACCAATTTATCAAACTCTAAACCGGTGGCTTTCCAGAGTTGGGGATACATACTAAAATTAGTAAACCCCGGCAGAGTATTAATTTCATTGAGAAACACTTCCCCAGTCTTTTCCACATAGAAAAAATCCACCCGCGACAATCCCGCAGCATCCACAGCTTTAAATGCTTCTACAGCCATTTCTCGCACTTGATTAGCAGTTTTATCGGGAATATTAGCGGGAATCACCATACTCGATCGCCCGTCAGTATATTTAGTTTCATAGTCATAAAAATCACTATCAAAAGTAATTTCTCCCACCGAGGAAGCTTGGGGATTATCATTACCTAAAACCGCACATTCGATTTCTCTTGCGGTTACTCCTGCTTCAACAATAATCCGTCGATCATAACTAGCAGCACTATCTAAAGCAGCCTCTAATTCTTGCCGGTTGCGCGCTTTACTAATACCCACCGAAGAACCTAAATTAGCCGGTTTAATAAAACAGGGATAACCTATTTCCTCGGCGATTTGATCGCACAATTGCGGAAAAATACAGGGATTTGACCACACTTGCGAGCGGGTTACGGCCTTATACTTAACTTGGGGTAATCCAGCAGCTGCAAAAGCAGTTTTCATGGCAATTTTATCCATTCCTAGGCATGAACCCAGGACCCCACTACCCACAAAAGCAACCCGCATGAGAGTGAGTAATCCTTGCAAAGTGCCATCTTCCCCATTCGGTCCGTGGAGAATTGGAAACCAAACCTCAATTTCGCTCACTTCTGGGGGAAATTGCCAGATATTGACTTTTATATCACTCTCAATAGCTAGGGGTTGCCCAGAGGTTAAAATTTGTCTAGCAGTTGCTGCCGAATGCCAACAGCCATTTTTATCGATATAGAAGGGGATAACGGCGTATTTGTCAAGATTTTCGGGGTAATTAAAAGCTTGCAGGATCGATCGAGCCGAATTGATAGATACCTCGTGTTCTCCCGATCGACCACCAAACAACAATCCTACCTTGATCTTATCCATATTATCCTCTCTAGACCCAGCTATATCCTAAATTAGAGTTCAACTATCATATATACTATGGGCGGAGTTGACAATAGTTGCCAATGATTTAGATGCGGCTGTTCCTCGTCAGATCGGGGTTTCGGCAAAACCTCAAGATAAATTAATTATCGATCGGGATGAAATTTGGTCGTTCTTTCCCTAAAAAAATGGATAATCACTTTGGAGCTATTCACCCCCCGAAATTGAATGATTATTTAGCTAATTTTTCCAGTTTTTTCTTAGTTTTCTGAAGTTTTAAGGCTAAATTGCCCTGATGTTCGGGATAGTAAATATGCAAGAATTCGATAAAATCCTCGATTGTGCAAGGTTGATGAAATCCCCCTAAGTTACCGTGAAATTCTTGGTGAATTTCTTCTTTAATAGTCACCAAATTCAGATCCAATGTCGCTAGATGGGGATATTTCTGGACAGAGTAAAGATGATGGACAGCGAGATTAAATTCTACATCTTTATCCGGTTTTTGCCCTGTCACCTGACAAGTGTTTTTATCTCTAGTTTTAGCTCGTTTTTTAGCCTTTTCAATCTCGATTTTTTGTTTGGTATCGTCATCTAGATGTTCCTGAATTTCTTTAAAGGCAAGAGGAAACTCCATTGCAATCATTTTACACATTTCTTGGCGCGATTTATTCGTCAAAGTTTCACTCATGGACTTAGAAATCATCACTATTCCACTTTCAGAGAACCAAAACTCTCTTTTTTCATCTTCGTAAAAATCTACTCCTAATTCTAGAGGTTTATCAGTTCTTTGCTGAAGATGATTCACGGTTTTATTTAGCTTGGCTCCATTAGTTTCTAAAATTCGCCGTAAACTCTGTTTATGAATCATAGCCAGTCCTTGACAAACTTGAATTTCGCCAGAGTCAGTGAGTTCAGCAAAAATTAATTTTCGTGCCAAAGAGCGACGAATTTTTTGATCGTGCTTAGTAAAAAATTCTTTAAATTTGTAGAAAATTCCTCGCTTTTCATTCTTCTCGATATAGGAAGCAATTTTAAAAGCACCTTTAGGGGAAAAGTTACGAAGTTTCTTCTCCTTATTGACAAATTGATAATCGTCACCCTCAACTAAATCCCAATCATCATTAGGATCAGCATCAAAAAAGCTAACGATTTCATCCAATCTCTTATGAGAAATGGAAAGCCATTGAATTAGTTCAGCTTCTCTGATAGTAAAAATTTCTTTTTTGCGAGGCATAATTATTTTATCTCCGTGGTGATAGACTTATACATCACAGTCAAACGATCAAAGATGTGAGAGTTTCCTGTTTCTTGGTTATCGGGATGATAGATCTTAGAAAGACGATAATAGGCATTTTTAATGTCTTCCTTGCTGGCAGTGTTTGGATCAAGATCGAAAACACGATAGGGACGAAAGTATTTAAAAATATTGATACCGTTGATACAATCTTTCCCCTGTTCGTAATCTTCTTCGGGAAGAATACCGATATATTTCCTGTAGATAACCTCCCAACTTTCTCGCTGAGATAAATTGATATTATCAAAGGCTCTAGTAGCCATTTGAAACATACTCGATTTTTTTAATTCTGTGGTATTGCTAACCTCAAAATAGGCATAAACTGCCTGTTTAAGTTGCGTTAGAGTTAAAGGTTTAACTTTTGAGCCTGTGGTAGTGGTGGCTGTAGTTTTTGATTTAGTTAACGATGGTTTGGGCGACTTTTTACGGTGATTTTTGATGACAAAATCGGCAAAATCTTCGAGAATACGACTTTCGATCGAGTATTGCTCACAGATAAGACTAATCTGCTCTAAAATGAGCGAGTTAAGAGGATTAGTGGTCATAATTTCCCTAAGAAGCTGCAAAAAATATAGCCTTTCTTATCAAGATGAAGTGTAGGCTAATTTGGTATGAACGACCGACGACTGACTCCCGAAAACTTCCTATCCTAAATCAATACCACTGCTGTGGCCACTTTGTCAAGTGGTTAATAATGAAAAAAGTGACTCGGTTGACACTCCCCGCTCTAAAGAGACGGGGATTCTTGGTTCACAGAGATTACTTGCTTAGACAGAATTGCTTCTGAAAAAGTAGAGGTAT
>MTBT01000050.1:0-10292 GCA_002282935.1 Microcystis sp. LSC13-02
TAAAAGTTAAGTTAACAAGCTATAGTTTAAAAAGCCGTCCTAAAAGGACGGGGCTTTAACCCAAAATTTCGGTAAGTGCAGGAAAAATTATGAGGATTAGCCATCAGGAAGATATTATGACAAATGAGCAAATATTACTGGAAAAATGGAGAACATTACCCGACGACAAACAGCAGCAAGTCTTGGAGTTGGTCGAATCATTCTGTCTTGAGGAGCAAACTATTACAGATCCAGTAGCATCGTACCAGCCTAAAACTGAGTTGGGTAAACGGCTGCAAAAAATTCGGACTGCAATTGTAGCATCGGGAGAAAGTCTCTTGGATCTGGAGGGTATTGAACGTGAAAAAGCTGAGAGGAGAGGTGGATATCAAGGAGATAATGGGTGATCAAAACCTTTATTGATTCGGGTGTTTTAATTGCTGCGGCTAGGGGGAATAGCGAAAAGTCACTTCCTGCGGTACAGGTTCTCGATGACGCAAATCGCTCGTTTGTTTCCAGTCCATTTCTGAAGCTAGAAGTCTTGCCCAAGGCAATTTATAATCAGTGCCGAGAGGAAGCACTATTCTATGAAGCGTATTTCACGGCAGTTACTGACTACGTTACAGATTTAGAACAAATTCTCTTAATGGGTTCTCAAGAGGCGCGTCAGTGGGGTTTGGGAGCAATGGATGCGCTTCATGTTGCAGCAGCGGTAATGGCTGGTGCAAAGGAGTTTATGACAACTGAAAAACCGAGTAGGTCTATTTATCGTACCCCAAGTGTTCAAGTGATTTCAATTTATTAATAAGTCCCGAAAATTTACCCTTAATTAGCTTTAACTTTCTGCACGATCGGATCGGCAGTGGTAGTAGAAACCATGGCCGCCATAACTTGTTCAGGGGAAACCGTAAAAGGTAAACGATGAATGTCAGAATTAGGCTGACAGGCAATTGCGGCTGCGTGGCGCAATTGGGCAAGGGAAACATCTCTTAATCCTAAATCCTCTAGGGATTTCGGTAAACCAATTTGTTCATAAAACTGGATTAGTTGCCCCCGGGCCGATAGTGCCAATTGATTGCCCAAAACTATTTCCTCTAGACGCAATTGGGCGAGGATGCCGTAGGCGACTTTTTCCCCGTGCAGGGCATGATGGCAAGCGGGAATATGGGTTAAACCATTATGAATTGCATGGGCGGCCACGGTACGACAATTAGCACCCCCTAAACCACCAATTACTCCGGCTAATAAAACGGTAGCATCCACCACCTGTTTCCAGTCCTCCCCGCCGATATTTTCCAGGGCTGCCGGGGATTTTTGGAAAAGAATATCCCGCAAAACCCGGGCCTGTTGGACAGCGGCAATGATCAGGGTTTCTGTGCAATGACCGCTACTGACGGAAGCTTCGTACCATTTAGCGATCGCATCGCCAATACCGGCGATTAAGGTTCTTTTCGGGGCAGTTTGGATAATACCGTAATCGAGAATTAATAAATCCGGGCAACGGGCTAGGGACAGATCGTAAAGAAACGCCCCCGCGTCAGAATAGATGTTAGATAGGGCCGTCCAAGCGGCACAAGTGGCCGCGGAGGTGGGAATCGTGGCAATCGGCAAATGGCACTGATGGGCGAGTAATTTGGCCGTATCGAGGGCCTTGCCGCCACCCACACCGATGATAAAATCTGCCTCATGACTCTTGACAGATGCCTTTAAATATGCTAAGGAATTCTCCGAACAATCGGGGGCGTAACTGTGATAGCTAGGAGTGAGATTTTTCAGGGGAGATGACAAAAAAGCTAAATTGCGATCGCCGCCCACCACGAGGGGACGTTTCCCCAAATCCGCTAATTTGCCGGTGGATTCTTCTAGGGCATTGTCACCCCGAATCACTTGTGCGGGGGCGATTAACAGGGGCAAAACAGCGACAGCATTGGACATTTTTTGACAACCTCTCAGGATTATTGGCTAAGTTTAGCGAAACTTTCGGGAAAAAGCTGTAGTTCAGGGGTATTATCCCCCGGGGCGGAGAAGGATTTTTTAATCTGTCCTAAGTACAAAGGAGCAGATAAACCGGGCTGAGGGTGAACGAGAGTGCGAGCGCTAATGATAAATTGATTATTACCGCCAGCACCGGCGCGACCAGAGGAAAACAAGTCACTAGCGGCTTGTTTTAGGGTTGCTTCCACCTGCTCGGTAGTAACAGTATTGGGCAGGGAGATAACAGCTTGATTAGCTCCGTTATCATAGACAAGGGAGAATCTCACCGCTCCCGGAATTTCGGTACGAGTAAATAATCCTAACCCAAGACCGAAAATTCCGACCGTCAACACAGCCATAAAGCTAGTGACACCGACGAGACGAAAGCGGATTCCCCAACCGACGAGAAAAGCGATAATCGTGAGTACCAAAAAAACCAGCGTGGCAATACCAGACCATTGGATGTATTTGGCAAAGTTCAGGGGAATGTCCATATTTTCTATAATACTGATTCTATGAAAACGGTTAGCATAAACCATTGTACCTATCCTGTTGTCGAAACTTTCCATTCTGTGCAGGGCGAGGGCTTTTGGACGGGAAGCAATGCTTTTTTCCTCCGTTTGGGAGGTTGCGATGTCTATTGCCCTTGGTGCGACCAAAAAGAGTCTTGGAATGCCCACCGTTATCCACAACAATCGGTGCGGGAATTGGTTGAGATGGCAAAAGGGGCTAACCCCGCTATGGTGGTGATTACCGGGGGGGAACCTTTAATGCACAATCTTGATCCTTTGACCGGGGAATTAAAAGATCAGGGTTTACGGGTACATTTAGAAACTTCTGGCGCTCATCCTTTTACAGGGGTTTTCGATTGGGTGACTTTTTCTCCTAAAACTTATAAAATGCCCGATCCTAGTATTTATGCACGGGTGAATGAGTTAAAAATTGTCGTGGCTAATCCAGAGGATTTAGACTGGGCAGCCATCCAGGAAAGTAAGTTATCGGAAGGGGTGATCAAATATCTGCAACCCGAATGGAATACGGTGGAAAGCAAAGAGTTAGTCTTTAATTATGTTCTCCGGCATCCCCAATGGCGTCTCAGTCTACAAACCCATAAGTTTTTAGGAGTCCGGTAAATCAGTTATCAGTGATCAGTGATCAGTTATCAGTTATCAGTTATCAGGAGATTACTTTTTATTTATTCTACCCACTCCCCAATTCATAATTCATGATTCCCAACCCCTAATTTACTAACAAGAGGTTAAATACTATGTCTAACAACAATTCTGAACGAGTAGTGCGTCGTGGTCGAGTTTTTCCAGAGATTCAAGCTACAGAGGAAGAAAAGGCCAAACATCGCGCCCGACAATTAGAATTTTATCATCGTTGTTGGCCGATTTTTCAGAGTTTACAGCCCCGGTTAATGAAACATTATTATGGTTGGTACATTGCGATCGAACCCGATAGCGGCGATTATTTTATCGATCCCGACAAAGAAGTGGCTAGTAAAAAAGCAAGGGCAAAATATCCCGACAAAATCCATCATATCTTTGGCATTAATGAAACTGGAGTTAGTGGCAGAATATGATTGAAGGGAGATTTGGAGAAAATGGTCAAATTTATTTTGATATCGATTTAGTCAGCCCTAATGGTCTGGTGTTACCTGTAGAAGCTATGCTAGATACTGGTTTCACGGAGTTTTGTGTTATGAATGACCAAGATGCTCGCAGTCTTGAATGGCCATTTTTAAACCAAGATAAGTTACGCACCGCCCAAGGAGAAGCATTTTTTGATATATATTTGGGCAGAGTAAGAATTGATGGTCAGGAATACGAAATTCCCGTCTTTGCAGGGGAGGCAATTCAGGAGATTTTGTTAGGTTCCCAGTGGCTCAAACAATTTATCTTAGTAGCTAATTATCAACAAACACAGGTGACATTAGGATAATGACAAAAAAGGCGATTATTTTACTTTCCGGGGGATTAGATTCAGCGACAACAGCAGCGATCGCTCTAGCTGCTGGTTATCAATTAATTGCCCTTTCCTTTCGTTATGGACAAAGACACGAGCGGGAATTAGCGGCGGCGAAAAAAATTGCTAATTTCCTCAATATTAAAGAACATCATCTGATCGAAGTCAATCTATCTTTGTGGGGAGGTTCCGCTTTAACGGATCAATCTATAGCTATTCCCCAAGAGGGAATTAACCCGAATATTATCCCGATTACCTATGTGCCGGGGAGAAATACAGTTTTTATTTCGATCGCTCTTTCTTTAGCGGAAGCAAGGGAAGCGGAGGCGATATATTTAGGAATTAATGCGGTGGATTATTCTGGTTATCCCGATTGTCGTCCCGAGTATTTAGATGCCTTTCAAACTTTAGCTAATTTATCATCGAAAGCGGGTTTAGAAGGGAAAGCACCCCAATTAATTGCCCCTTTGGTGATGGATAGTAAGGTAGATATCGTCCGTCGTGCTGTTAGTTTAGGGGTTCCCATTGCTGATACTTGGTCTTGTTATCAAGGAGAAGTTGAACCCTGCGGTTTATGCGATTCCTGTCGCATCAGAGATCGGGCTTTAATTGAGGCCGGTTATCCCGAATTAGCCACTCCCCTGTTGAAAAAAAGCCAGGGAAAATAGGGAGGATAGTGAAAAATGGAGATAATCTAGGCAATTAAATGTTCAATGAGTATTTTACTGCCGATTAATATTAAAACTAAACCGCCGAGAATTTCCACCTTTTGACTAAATAAATTACCGAATTTATGCCCGATAAAAACAGCTATAAAACATAAAGCAAAGGTAATAGAACCGATGACAGTGCAAGCTAAAAGTAAGGGAGTTTTAATCATCGATAGACCCAAACCAACTACTAAAGCATCGATGCTAGTAGCGATCGCTAATCCGATTAAAGTATAGGAATCTAGAGGATTAAATTTTTTTTCCTCGTCATCATTTTGAACAGCTTCGTAGATCATTTTACTGCCGATCGCCCCTAAAATAATAAAAGCGATCCAGTGGTCAAAAGAGGCGAGGAACTCGCGACAAGTTAGACCGATACCCCAACCGATCATCGGCATAATCGCTTGAAATCCCCCAAAAAACAAAGCAATTTTCAAAGCCTTATTAACATGAATATGACGAATCATCAGGCCACTGGTCAGAGAAACGGCCACGGCATCGGCGGCTAATCCCACGGCCACAAAGGAAGTGGTTAAAAGTTCGAGTGAAGTAAACATCTATAGTTGTTTATCCTTTAATTTCCCCTTATCTTAACTAATTTTTACCCAGAAAACTTTCATATTTCTCTCATGATCCTCTCATTTATCTATCATTTCTCTAACCTAAAAATTAACTGCTCGATTAGTGAGAGGATCGAATTGAAAACGTTTAAAACCACATTACTGGTTCCTCGCTGATCGCCTGCACCTGATGGAGCGCTTCCGGGGTAAAACCGATAATATCCTCAGCTTCTAGGACTTTTTCAGCCGCTACTGCGATTTTATCGGGAAATTCAGCACTAGGAGTCCGAGGAACCGGGTTTCGGAGTTAACTAACCAATGCTGCTGTTTCATAAATTCCCCAGCAATTCTCATTTTAAGGTTTCATGACATTAAAACCCTTGCACCTAGAGGGGTTAAAATTCTTTAACGAATCTCTAGATCGCTGAAACTCCAGGACAAAGTTGAGGAAGATACCTTTTCCCATCATCGATCATCCCGTCTGCTTTTAAGGTGGCGAACGCTACCATATAGGAAAAGTGCCACGTAAAAAATTATGATAATTTCGAGAATTACCAGAGAATCAGAGGGGAGAAAACGGTGATAAAATTAGCTAATTGACTCCAGTAACTTAAGCCCCCAATAACCGCTCACTGAAAATATGGCTGATTTTTTTAACACCTATGGTTTTTTAATTGTTTCAATGATATTTGGAGCCATATTAGGCATTTCAATTTATTTGCCCTTAATGGCCGGTCAATTATCCTTAGCAACCCCCGGTTTTTACGCTTTAGGGGGTTATGTAGCCGCCATTCTTTCTACGAAAGTTTTTACTAATACCGGCAGCAATTATCCCCTGGCTTTGGTCTTTTTAGAAATGTTAATTGCTGGCATTATTTCAGGAATATTAGCCATAGTTTTAGGTATTCCTGTTCTCCGTTTGCGAGGTATCTATTTAGCCATTGCCACGATCGCTTGGGTAGAAATTTTGAGAATTATTGCCCTTAATCTCGAGATAACTGGCGGTGCGGTCGGTATTTTCGCCATTCCCCAACCCTTCACTACTCAATTAGCCTACCTTTGGCTGGCCTTGCCCCTCTTATTCCTAACTATGCTGTTTCTCTACCGGTTAGAAAACATCAAAATTGGTCGGGCATTTAATGCCATTCGTGCCGATGAATTGGCAGCTGCAGCCATGGGAATTAATCCCACCTATCACAAAGTTTTATCCTTCACTTTCGGAGCAGTTTTAGCGGCAGTTGTGGGAGCAGTAAGCGCCCATTTTCTCAATACTTGGAATTCCCGTCAGGGAACTTTTGATGCCAGTATTATTTTCTTGGCTTTCGTTTTAATTGGGGGTTCAAGAACTTTTGTTGGTCCAGTGGTGGGAGGCATTGTTTTAACTGCTTTGCCCGAAGTTTTACGCGCCCTCGGCGGACTGAATGGTTTACCAATTTGGTTAGGGAATTTCTTGCGCGATGGTCGTTTGATTATTTTTGGAATTTTAATTGTTTTGGGAACGATTTTTTATCCCCAAGGCTTAATTACACCTGAATTAATTAAAAAAATAATGCCTTTTAAAAGACGTTCCTCTCTTAGTCAAGTTGATTCCTAATTACAGTGATCAGATTTTAGTTTTCAGGTAATTGATTACTGTTTACTGTTCACAGCAAAAAACTCCCCAGTCTCTACTCCTGTCCCCTAACCCACCCTGCTGATACGGATATCCCCCTTCCGGCTAATGTAAAGAAAACGTTACAGTAACAGCTAAAGCCCAGTAGCCAGGAAGCCGTCGATCATGTTTGAATACTTTAACCAGAAAGCTATCAAAGCGGTGATGTTCGCCCAAGAGGAAGCCCGTCGTACCGCTCACAGTGTCGTGGGTACGGAGCATTTACTGTTAGGATTGATAGGAGAAGCCACCGCCACCGCAGCCTTAATTCTCAAGGATTTAAAAGTCACCCTGCACGAAAGTCGCCGCCTGATTGAAGGAATGACCGGCCGCGGCACGGGTTACAGTCCCGTTAATATCCCTTTTACCCCAAAAGCGAAAAAGATGTTCGAGCAAGCATTTCAGGAAGCTCGACAATTAGGGGAACAGGCGATCGCACCTGAACATTTATTACTCGCTATCACCAGCGATCCCGAATCCCTAGCCGCTAAAATTTTAATTATGCAGGGTGTTGATTTGATCAAACTTCGCGGCCTTTTACTTAAAAATGCCGGGGAAAAAGTCGCTAGTGGTCGCTTAACGGGTGATAGTGACTATAAAGACCAGAAAAATGCTCCCCAAGTCGGTATTTTAGCCCAATATAGTCGCAATTTAAGCCAAGAGGTCAAAAATGGCAAAATTGACCCTTTAATCGGTAGAGAGCCAGAAATCGAGCGAGTTGTCCAAATTTTAGGCCGCCGTACCAAAAGTAACCCGATTTTACTGGGTGAGCCGGGGGTGGGGAAAACTGCGATCGCTGAAGGGTTAGCACAACGCATCCATAATGGCGATATTCCCGAACTTTTGCAGGATAAACAGGTAATTGCCCTCGATATGGGGTCTTTACTGGCGGGAACCCGTTTTCGCGGCGATTTTGAGGAACGTTTAAAGGGTATCGTGGAGGAAGTTCGCAAATCGGGCAATATTATCCTGTTTATCGATGAAATTCACACTCTTGTCGGTGCTGGTAGCATGGGAGGAGCTATGGATGCTTCTAACTTGCTTAAACCTGCTTTAGCTCGCGGCGAGTT
The DNA here is from genome assembly GCA_002282935.1 of Microcystis sp. LSC13-02. Classification (GTDB taxonomy): domain Bacteria; phylum Cyanobacteriota; class Cyanobacteriia; order Cyanobacteriales; family Microcystaceae; genus Microcystis. Next base: position 7,913 of record MTBT01000050.1, read on the forward strand.
ACAGTGTTTAGGGGCAACGACTCTCGATGAGTATAAACGGCATATTGAGCGAGATGCGGCTCTAGAAAGACGTTTTCAGCCAGTTATGGTGGGAGAACCGACTAAAGAGCAGGCGATCGAGATTTTACGGGGTTTAAAAGCCACCTACGAGGATTTCCATCAGGTAAAATACGCTCAAAAAGCGATCGAAGCTGCTGTTAATCTATCCTCTCGCTATATCAATGATCGCTTTTTACCGGACAAAGCGATCGATCTTCTCGATGAAGCGGGATCCCGCACCCATCTACGCTATTCCCTGCAAAGTAAAAGTCCTGCGGAGGTTAACGAAGAATCACCCCTAATTAACCCCGAATCTTTAATTCCAGTGGTGGATGCGGAGGAAATCGCCCAAATTGTCGCCGCTTGGACAGGTATTCCCGTTACCCAATTAACTCAAACTGAGTCGGAATCGCTCTTAAATCTGGAATATCAACTGCATGAGCGGATTATTGGCCAACAGGAGGCAGTAAATGCCGTTTCTCGTGCTATTCGTCGAGCGCGAGTAAATTTAAAGAATCCTAACCGTCCGATTGCCTCGTTTATTTTTGCAGGTCCCACGGGAGTCGGTAAAACTGAATTAACGAAAGCCTTGGCTAAGTTGCTCTTTAGCTCGGAATCCAGTATGATTCGTCTAGATATGTCGGAATTTATGGAATCCCACACGGTTTCTAAGTTAATTGGTGCGCCTCCCGGATACATCGGTTACAATGAAGGCGGTCAGTTAACGGAAGCAGTGCGTCGTCAACCCTATAGAGTGGTCTTGTTTGACGAAATCGAGAAAGCACATCCCGATGTTTTTAATCTTCTCCTGCAACTGTTAGAAGATGGTCATTTGACCGATTCCCAAGGTCGTCGGGTGGACTTTAAGAATACCCTAATTATCATGACCTCGAATATTGGCTCAAAAGTCATCGAAAAAGGCGGTAATAGCTTAGGATTCGACATTGCTGACGATTTTGCTCAATCGCGCTACCAACAGATTTCTAATCGGGTGACAGAGGAGTTAAAACAATATTTCCGTCCCGAATTTCTCAACCGTCTCGATGAAATTATCGTTTTCCGACAGTTAACTCGCGAAGAAGTTACCCAGATTGCCGATATTCTTATCGCGGATCTAGCCAAACAATTGACAGAAAAAGGCATTTCTGTGGAAGTTACCGCCGCTTTTAAGGATTTGGTCATCAATGAGGGTTATGATCCTAGCTACGGTGCGCGGCCTTTACGTCGTGCTTTAACTCGACGCTTAGAGGATAGTTTAGCGGTCGCGATGTTATCGGGAAAAGTCAATTCTGGAGACCATGCGATATTAGATGTAACTGCTGAAGCTGTGGTGACAGTCTCTAGTCATCAGCGCTCTGAGCAAAGCGATATTCTCTCGCAATTACAGTTACAACCAGTGGGTTAATCCCCTCAAAAATTGCTTTTTTCGGGGTTGAAAATGTTTCAACCCCGATTTTTATCAACTAGGAAAAATAACTTCTAGGGGAGCGGGAATCATCTCGCTACGAAAGTCAAGAATCTGAACTAGGATTTGCGGCAAAAAGTTTTTCGGTGGGGGTAGGGTGTAGGGTGTGGGGTGTGGGGTTTTACCAGTTTTGAGGGGGTCAATTACCTAATTTTCAGGGAAAAAGTACCTCAATTTTACCCCCGATCACTCCAATGGTCAGCACTTTTTGAGGGGAAAAAAGTCTAAAAGTCTTATCCAGCAAGGTTTTTAGATTTATTCAGCCAGCCCTAAATAGGGCTGGCTGAATAATGGTAAAACCCTTTTAAAATAAAGCTTTTGACCTGTTAAAGTCCGATGTTAGTGCAAGAAAATAGGATTGGGACTTTCAAAGCCTGAAACGACCGGCTACTGACTCCTGACTCCTGACTCCTACCACCACCGAAAAACTTTTTCAGCAGACCCTATTTAGGGGACCAGCGCTCTTGAATTTTATTAATCGCCCAGCTGACAATCGCCCCCGCAATTAAAATACTAATAGCAGGATTGAATAAGGGCAGCCAAAGACGCTGAAAAAGTTTAAATCCTAGGGGAATTCCCGTGGATTCACCGATAACAGCCAGGGCAAACCAGAGAAAGCCCGCTATTACTAAAAACACATCAAATATTAAGATTCTATTCAACCACTTGACAAATTGCTCTTTCATTGCATCAAAAACTTAGGTTATTTAACAGTTTATCGAAAATTTGGGTTAAAACCCAGTCCTTTTAGGACGGCTTTAAGCTACAATGGAAAAGGCGATAATCAAGCTAAAAACTGAACCTTGACAACAGATAGTAGGGGGTTTCGTTCAGAAAAGACTTCAAATTCGGCCTTGAACGAGTAAAACTTTCTAG
>MTBT01000050.1:10298-12165 GCA_002282935.1 Microcystis sp. LSC13-02
GCTATCTGCGTCAACCCCGTTCAGCGACCACCCTAAAAAAGTGGCGTGGTGAGGAATCGCCGTCCGTTTTACGGCGGCGAGGATGTCAATCACGAAAAAGTATACCACTGTCACCTTGATCCCAAGCTCTCCAGAGCCAAGCTAGTCCGGCAGTAATGATTAAAACTTTAGTTAACCAATCTCCCCAGCGCACATATAAAGTTCTCGTATCCCGTCGATAAATTGTTTCGCTATGGATTTGATATCTATCCAGATCCGATAGCCAAAGGTGATTACCGTGGGGATCCACAAAAGCAGAATAACCTGTATTGGTGGCCCGGGCCATCCATCGATCGGTTTCGATCGCTCGCATGGTATCCTGAGCATGGTGTTGAGCGGGCATGGCGTGGCTATAATGGGCGTTATTAGAAGCGGTAATAATAAATTCGCCTCCCCTAGCAGTTTGACGGCGAAAATGTTCGGAAAAAGCCGACTCGTAACAAATGCCCACAATTATTTTACCGAAAGGGCTGTCAATAATTTGATCAGGATTTCCCTGGATTAAATGCGCTTGCAAGGGAGAAAGGCGATCAACAATTCCGCCCAAAATTTCCTGAAAAGGAACGTATTCGCCTAAAGGCACGAGAATTACTTTATCATACCGACTAATCACCTGTCCCTCGCCATCAATGGTCAAGAGACTATTGTTATAACCCTTGTCCACCTTGCCAAATGCACCTAACCAGATCGGCGTTTTTTTGGCTAAAATTGCCGAATAAATCGAGCTATTATTGACTAAGTTCTCCCAATAGTAGGGTAAGGCCGTTTCAGGAGTTAAGACGGCATCTACTCCTTGATCAGCGAGAATTTGATAACCAGAGGTGTAACCTTCGAGCGCCTTTTGAAATCCTAGGGGCGAAAGTTTAATCGTGTTGGCAATATTGCCCTGAATTACGCCAATTTTTATTCCTAAATCCCTTGACTTTTCGATCGGTTTATGGTAAACATTCCATCCCCAGAGATGGAGGCTCAAACAAATGAGGAGGGGTAAAGAGAGAAAAGCGAGATTTTGCCGCGATTGACGGATTAGGAGAAAGCTTTCGGCGATTAAACCGTTAATTGCCACAATTGCCGCCGTTACCGTCGTAAAACCCGATAATTTGCCCAATTGCAGAATCAATAAATTATGGGGACTTTGACTATAAGCAAGGGTAGTCCACCAGAGAGGGGATTGACTCCAGAGAGATTCTAACCCACACCAGAGGGCAGTGCCGATGAAAACCCGTAGGAGGGCATCCCTAAAAGATGACTGATTAACACTTTTGTTGACATAAAACATAACTAACGTCCAAGTTAGCACGATCGCCGTTCCCCAAAAAGTAATAAACAACCAACAAAACAGGGCAATTAACAAACTCGCTAACCAGGGGACACCCATCCACGTCATCGGGTGAATTCCCGTGATCCAGAATAAAGCCAGTCCATGGTAGGCAAAACCCCAGCCAAAACCGTATAAAAGCGGTTTTTTTAGGGATTTTTCCGCTAATCTCACAACAATCCACAGGGGGACTAGAGAAATCCATGCGAGTAACCACCAAGAAACCGGCGCTACTGTTAACCCCATCCCCACACCGGCCAAAATTGCCCAGAGAAAACGCACCATCTTTTACTCAAGTCAGGTTGAACTCGTCTGACCTACTAGATCAGAGTAGCTAGAGGGAAGACAAAAAACAAGAGAAATACAGAAGTTTTTCAGCACATCTACAATAGAGCAGTTAGCGATTGACGCTCCCCGAAGCACTCATGCGAGGGATTCCCTGTTCATCCAGTTACCTTATCTACCAAGCTTTCACCTAATAGACAGTGGATAGTCTGTCCGAGGGCTTGA
>MTBT01000051.1 GCA_002282935.1 Microcystis sp. LSC13-02
TTCGGTGAAGCGTCAACCCCATTCAGCGACCACCCTAAAAAAGTGGCGTGGTGAGGAATCGCCGTCCGTTTTACGGCGGCGAGGATGTCAAGATACAATCGCGGCATATACTTCTCGCTTGCGACAACCGCGATGAATGTTTTCTGGCGCTATTTCCCCTTGGCATTTGTTGTTATGCTTTCTAATGGTTTCACCCCACACGCGATGAATGTTTTCTGGCGCTATTTCTCCTTGGCATTTGTTGTTATGCTTTCTAATTGTTTCACCCCACAACAAGGGCGAACGGAATCGCCTAAAATTACCTGTAAAACAGAAAGCTATCCCTCCACAAAGCAAAAAGTTCCCACGACAATGATCCAGAACGGAACGGGAAATTTAGTACCATTTATTTATTGGGTGGATGAAGTTGCCGGGGAAAAGCCACTAGAGCGGTGTAAGGAAGTTTCTGAGATCATTCAAGCAAGACTTGACGATAAAACCTGGAGTCGTTCTTTTTTACGGACGGGAAAATCGAGGGATAATTATCCGATCATTTGTTTTGTCAAGGAACCCAAAGATAAAGCTTGCGATACCGAAAGAGAACTTATCGTCAAATTAAAGCGGGGGGAGAACGCGGAGAGAGTTTTAGATAAAATGTTAGCCCTTCGCCATCGGACGGATTTAAAATTAACGGGCGAGTTTCGATTTTATTATGGGGAGACTCACCGAGAGGTTTATATTCATGTCAAGAAGTTTCTCGAAGAAGTGGAGCGATCGAGGACTGAAAGACAATGATAAAAAGATGGTTCGCTTGGTTGGGTATTGTCTCGATATTGATACCTTTTCCTGTAGCGATCGCTCAGTTTGACCAATTACAATTAAAGGAGATTACCGTCAGAATTGATGTAGAAGGAAGCTATAAAGAGGATGGAGGTTCTGGGGTAATCGTTCGCCAGCAAGGACAATTCTACACGATTCTAACAGCATATCATGTGGTGCAAGAAAAGAGAAACTATAAAGTTTTAATTTTTAATCCTTCTAATCGGCAAATAATCGGTAGCCACATCATTAATGAGAAAAATATTAAGCAAATTGACGATTATGATCTAGCGGAGATTACCATACAAAGTTCTGCTAAATATCGAACGGCGAATATAGGAGATAGCCAGCAATTACAACCCACCGATGATCTAACCGTTTCTGGCTATCCGCTTCCTTCCTATCTGATTACAGAAAGGCTATCTACTTCCACCCTTAGACTGGGTAAATTTACTGATAGATTACCTCCTGATGCGCTACTAAAAAGACAAAAGGGGGCGACGCTGAAGATAGATGTAGTAACGGAAGTCGGAATGAGTGGCGGCGCGGTTGTTAATAAAAATGGTGAATTAGTCGGAATATTAGTCGAAGCAGATAAAGACGCTTCTGGGAATAAATCTTCACCTTTAGCGATTCCTATTGATTTATATCCTCAGTGGCAAGCGATTCGGAATTCTCAAAGATTATCTCCCCTTCTTCCCTCTCCCAATCAAACTTTGGAGCAATTACTAGCAGCTAAGAAATGGGGACAAGCGAATGATAAAACTTGGGAGATTTTATTAAAAGAAGGTGATGTGGATAAATCAGACGATTTAGATAGCAATGAATTGCTATCTTTAAACTGTAAAACTCTAGCAGATCTAGATCTAGCGTGGCGTAAAGCATCTAATGGAAGATATGGATTTCGGTTACAAAGAAGCATTTATAATAAGTATCATTATACTTTGCCGCCTAGAGAGTCTCGGCTTTATCTTTATACAGAATTCGCTAAAGAGCTAGGTTGGTTTAACGATATTCAACAAGTATCAACTCTCTCAATTTCAAGTTTATACAATCAAAAGAATCCCAATCTCGGCTTTTACCCAATTTGGTTTGTTTACCGAGGACAATTAGGACAGTATCCTTTTGGTTTACCTTCCGATGATAATCTATTGCGCGATCCTGGTTCAATTTGGGAAAGTAGGGGAACGATCTTGAGCGATATGTTAAAACGATGTTCGATATAATTTTTATCGCGGAAACCAGATACAAAACGGCTCTACCAAACCTGTCATGTAAAACTATCAACAACTTGTGCTTGTAAAGCTTGTATACTAAGGCTTTGAGTTTTTGTTAGATTGATATTTATCAACTTTAGAGCATTGCTGGGCAGAGAGGGAGCTTGAGTAATTTTCTACAGTGTAAGTTCGGAAGAACCTACAAAACCAATCAAAAACGGTAGATATAACTGAACAAACTTATCCAGAAATTTTGACATTCGGAAATCTTAGAAAACTAATGTGAGTATGTAATTCAAAAGTGTCAAATTCACGGATTTGAGAAGGAATATTATTAAACGTTAATGTTACCTTGACTGGAGCTCCCTGCGGAAACCTTGAGCTAATACTCCCTTCTTGTTTGCGATTACCAATTTGAATTTGACTACAAAGGTAAAGATTTCCAAATGCGTCATACAATTTAGTGACATCCTGCGACTGACATAATATAGTGATATTGGTATCTTCTTTACTTCTAATAACCACCGAACATTTTACAGAGGAGCCGGAACGAGTGCAACTTTGTAAGACTCCTGAAAAATACTTATTTTCGCTGAAAATAGGTTGTTGTGCCAGTAGTTGTGTGTCCCTACGGCTATTGATTCCGTCGTTGACTTGGCTTTCCCTTACCCCTGTCATTCTCTGAGATGCCGACACGCTAACCCCCGAAACCAATAAAGCCAAAGCGAGTAAACCAAAAGCCGATGTTCTGTAAACCATATCAGGTGACTCCTCACACAATAAAGAAAACCGAATGATGCTATTATAGCCGAGATCGTAGCACGGATAGGTACTTAACCCCTAACTCCAAGGCTTTAAGGAACTTAAGGCGTTAATCAAAAGATAACTCTCTTTGATTGGTCATACAATCTTGAAGATATAAATCTATTAACTCTTGATAGGAAATGCCCTTTTGCTTGGCTTTCTTCTCAAAATACTCAATTACTTCAATTCCTAAAGTCAGGGTGACTTGTTTCTTTAATTGTTGAGAAAAAGGATTAGGACGACTTTTCATGTTAGCAAGGTCATATTCACGTTTCATCAGGATTATCCTCTATAAAGAAAAAACAGGTTGATAGGGAATGATTTCTTCTAGCCTATTGCCTAGATTTTCTCTGGCTACATCCAATTCATAAGCCTTTTGTAAATTCATCCACAGTTCAGCACCAGTATTAAAGAAACGTCCTAATTTTAAAGCAATATCTCCCTTGAGATTCGCGTTTCCCTGTACGATGTGATAGAGAGTTTCTTCCGAAACATAAATTTTTTGGGCAAGCTGAGAGATAGTAAGATCAATTTCTTCTAATTCATCCGCGAGAATTTCAACGGGGTGAATGGAGCTTTTCCAATTATTCATCATCAACCTCCCTTAATAATCATCAACAATTTCAACATGACAGGATTTCTGTGTCTTGACAGCGAAAACTTTTAATCATAGACTATTTCGCTTCTTTAACTGAATCTAACTCCAAAGAATTGATTATATCTTTCGCTTCCTTTTCATACTTATTAAAGTCTTGGGTACTGGCTTCATAACGAATCTTATATTGTTTTTTTCTGTATAAAAAACCAATATCTCTTCGTTTAATATTGTCTGCCTCATAAACTAATTCGTAGTTATCTGAATTACCCTTGAATTGAAATTCTTTATTCCCTGTAAAATAAGTATTTTTCTTGCTATTTATTGATGATTGTGCTTTTTGTTTTTCTTTCTGGTAAAATTTTTGCAAAGTAATATCGTTTTCATAAAGTTCTTCGATAATCAAGCGTATTTTAGGAGAATTGCTTTCATTGCTGAGAAAAGTTCTGGGAATGATGGTAGCGTCAGGAACATCAGGAATTGCGACAGATTGACATCCAAGTTGTTGCCAATTCTGCGGGATTTGAACAGTGATCCCCTCGCAAGAGAAGGAAACAGGTTTTGGGAATAACATAGTTAGCCAAAGTTGAACCTTATCGGGATTAGTGATAAAAGTAACTATAACCGAACCCGATGCAGTCACGAACGCTAACGCTATCAGTAAACTTTTTTGCCCGAATTTCATTAGCCATGAAGGGATCGTGTTTTTTTTCTCTGATTCGGTAGAATTTACAGAGGGTTGTTCGGATTGATGACTTTTGTTCTGATTGTTTGTCCAGAAAGGTAATAGTTGACCGATCCTTGTAATGATCGATTGTTTTGATTTTGTCTCTGGTTTGGTAGAATTTACAGAGGGCTGTTCGGATGGATGACTTTTTTTCTGATTGTTTTTCCTAGAAAGGGGTAGTTTAGGGATCATTGGTTGACGATGGTTGTTGATGGCATACAGCAGTTACTTTATTCCTCTGGTACAGCCAATTCCTTATTGGATAAACCTTTCAGGGTGGAGAATTTACCAGAACAAACATGAATCCGCCGTAACGATATTATAACTACCGATCAATTCCTGAGAGATTTTGTCGGGTGCGTTCCCTGCCGCAACGAGGGGGAACGCACCTTACCGATCGATTCCTGAGAGTATGGTAGCTTAGGTCTGACAAAGCCCATAGACAACAGCTTATCTGGCTGACGGCCGGCGGCTGACGACCGGCGGCTAAAAATTAACATTGCAAGAAAACTTAACAATTGGCCAAGAAACTCGATCGAGTAGGTAGAATAACAAGTAAATCATTTTGTAAACTCCAACCGATTAACTAACTAGAATAGAGATAACCCAGAACGCCTGTGATAGATAAAAGACGCACTACTCGCGATCTCCCCCAAATTAACGAAAGAATCCGCTTTCCCGAAATCCGCGTTATCGATAGCGACGGCTCTCAACTAGGAATTATTACTCCTGCCGAAGCTTTGCGCGTGGCCGAAGAAAAGGAACTTGATCTCGTCCTCGTCAGTGAAACGGCAAATCCTCCCGTTTGCCGGATTATGGACTATGGCAAGTACAAGTTTGAACAGGAGAAAAAAGCCCGTGAGGCCAAGAAAAAACAGCATACAGCCGATATAAAAGAAGTTAAAATGCGCTATAAAATCGATGAGCATGACTACAACGTGCGAGTCAACCAAGCGCAACGTTTTTTAAAAGCGGGAGATAAGGTAAAAGCGACGATTACCTTCCGAGGCCGGGAAATTCAACACTCTAACCTAGCGGAAGAATTACTGGCGCGCATGGCCAAAGATTTACAGGATGTGGCTGAGGTACAGCAAGCGCCAAAAAAAGAAGGTCGTAACATGATGATGATGTTATCGCCGAAAAAATAACTAACTAATCCGGAAAAAGGGGCTAAGACCCCTTTTTTGTTTTTCGGAAATCCTGAAGGGAAACCGATAATCTAAAACAAATGTATTATCCAGATTTTGACTCGGTTCGCCGAATCGCCACCACTGCTGGCCGGGGAGGTTGATTAACTTGACCACTGGGCCAATTCGACCCTAGGGGTACTTGCTGCCCATTAGTGGTTTTCAGGGCAAATTTACGGTTTTCAAAGGCCAAATCCCGACGAATTCCCCCCGCTTCTCCCGGATGTTGCACAGCGAGAATACAGAGGAAAATCATCAAGCTTTGCTAAAATCCGATACTATGGAGTAGTGGGGAGATTCCTGATATATTCCTCAACTCGATCATCGGGATGGCTGATCCCTAGGTTGAATACCGTGTAAAATAAATTTTGGATCGATCTCCATATGTTTAAAGCTTGTTCCCTGATAGATGGATGGGTCGAGAGCCTAATCAACGGCAAATTCCCTACCATTCGATGATCTTGATTGTGAGGATGAGGACTAAATAGAACCCGATAATCCTCGGCGATAATTTCCTTATCGCATCTCATCCAATCTTCATAAGAAGCTCTACTCTGTTCGGGAGTATAAACGCAATGCTCTTCGCTTAAACCTCGTATTTTGTAATAGGTTCGGGGTAATCGTTCTTTATAAATTCGTAAGTTGTGATGAACAGCGAGATAGGATAGAGTCCAGTGATGTCCGTATTCGTGGGCCAAGGTTCGTTGTAATTGCTCGATCGTACCTAAAACGAGAGAGTTAAGGCGAATTCTCGCTTTAAATGTCTGTCCATCATATCGTCCGTACCAATCACCATTGGTATTTAGTCCCAAATCCCTAATTTCTATTACATCCAACCACGCTAATTCGATTGGTGACGAAAGACGAAGTTCCTGCTCGACAAAATCCGATAGTGATTCCAATTCGTCTAGAGTATATTGGTTACCGAAATTTTGGGTTAAAGCCCCGTCCTTTTAGGACGGCTTTTTAAACTATAGCTTGTTAACTTAACTTTTATTGTGCTATACTGATT
>MTBT01000052.1 GCA_002282935.1 Microcystis sp. LSC13-02
TTAACGCTAGTAAAAACATTTTGGCCGCAGGGCTTGCGGTGTCAGTCTGTAGAGCGACCATAAGACCAGAACAGAGTAAATCTGTTAAGGCCGGTGCGGAACCCCGCAAGGGAAAGAAGGGGAGTCGGTCGTCGGTGGTCAGCAATAAGCTGTACTGCGTTCAAACCGCGTGGGGGAATTTTAGTACAAATGCTCACCACCCTCTCCCTGCTCCCTGCTCCCTGCTCATAGACAGTCTTAACGAGCAATTTAGATAGTCAACAGCTTACTGCCGATTATTACCTCACCTTGGCGGCGTATTATTGACAATATTGAGAGCATAAAGGCGAAAACGCTCTAGATCGGCTTGCAGGGTTGATTCCACCACTCGACCGAGGAAAAGATTATCCATCAATTTTCCTAACCAACCTGGTATAGCATAGGCTGCTGTCAGTCGCACAATACTCCTACCATGACGGTCATAAAAACGAATGGCCCCGCGGTTAGGCAACCCGTCCACGGATTCCCATTGAATCATCTGGTGGGGGACAATTTTCAGTATCCGTGACAACCAAGTAAATTCTAGACCACCACTGGCTAACTTCCAACGGGAAAGCTCTGGCTCCTCCTCGAGAATTTTCACCGATTCGATCCATTTCATCCACTGGGGCATTTGTTCTAAATCTGACCAGAGCTCCCAAACCAGATCGATCGGCGCGTCCACTTCTACCTGTACACTATGTTCTAACCAAGTCATTCGTTAATTCTGGCGATGCTGAATATTTCTATGATAACGGCTATTAGTCTTTAGCTTTTGACTCAATGATAAAATAAAAACAATCTTCGAGGTTTAATTTTACTATGTTAATCAGAAAACTGCTCGAATGTGAGGAATTCATCGCCGGTGATCATACCCGATTGCGCGAGTTATTGCATCCCGATAAACAGCCGTTAAATCTACGTTATAGTTTAGCCCACGCCCAGGTAGATGTGGGAGAAACTTCTACTCCTCACGCTTTAAAAACGGCGGAAGTTTATTATATTTTGCAAGGACAAGGGGAAATGCACATCGATGAGGAAGTGCAGTTAGTGACTGTCGGTGCTGCCATTTATATACCTCCTCTAGCTAAACAATATATTCATAATTGTGGGGAGGAACCCTTAATTTTCTTGTGCATTGTCGATCCTGCTTGGCGACTAGAAGACGAAATTATCTTTGAGTAAACCTAATGAATATTGGCATTATTGGACTGGGTTTAATTGGTGGTTCCTTGAGCTTAGATTTCCGCTCACAAGGTTATAAAGTTTTGGGAGTTTCTCGTCAACAATACACCTGTGATATCGCTGTACAAAAAGGAGTGGTAGATGAATCTAGCACCAGTTTAGAATTATTAGCTACTGCCGATTTAATCTTTATCTGTACTCCTATACATTTAATTGTGCCAACTTTGGAAAAATTAACTCCCTATTTAAAAACCCAAACCATTGTCACCGATGTGGGATCAGTTAAAGGGGCAATTGTAGCCAATTGTGGCCAATTGTGGCCAAATTTTGTCGGTAGTCATCCCATGGCTGGGAAAACCGAACAGGGAATTAATGCAGCACAATTTGGTTTATTTGTCAATGCCCCATACCTGATTACTCCCCTTGAATCTACCCCTAACTTTGCCGTGGAAATCTTAACTGAAATCGTGCAGAAATTAGGCTGTAAAATTTATTATTCCTCCCCCGAAGAACACGATCGAGCCGTGGCATGGATTTCCCATCTGCCAGTAATGATTAGTACCAGTTTAATCCAAGCTTGTGCGAAAGAACAAGACCTGAATATTCGCCAATTAGCGGAAAATTTAGCTAGTTCTGGTTTTCGCGATACCAGTCGCGTCGGTGGTGGCAATCCCGAATTAGGTTTAATGATGGCTAAATACAATCGTCAAGCTTTATTGATATCTTTAGCAAATTATCGGCAAAATCTTGATCAAATTGTTGACTATATTGCAGGAGAAAAATGGCAGGAAATAGAGGAAATTCTCGTTTCTAGTCATCAATATAGAGCCAATTTTATCCAATAAAATGCCATTTTGCCCAGCAATTATACCACGGCACTGTATCATAGATTTATACTCAGCAACCCAATAAAATGATATGACCACCTTTTTCGACTTTGAAGCCGAATTTGTTGACTCCTTACGTTGTATCCCAATGACCGTGAGAATGAAACTAGATACCTGTGGAGTTAAATTAAAATTATCCCATTGGATGCAGTTGAGTCAACCGGAAAGAATGGTATTAGTTAATATGGCTTGTACGACGGCAGCAGAAGCCAAAATCTATCGAGATTTTCTGCAAAAATTAATCGCCGAAAAAACTGGCAATCCCCCGGAAGAACTAGCAATAGATCCCGATCCTGCTTGGCTAGATGATAGCCAGATTCCCGATACAGTCCGAGAAAAAGCCAGAGAATTCCAGATCGAAATTAGTTTAGAACAATGGCAAAAATTGCCACCATCCCAACGGTTTGCCCTGATTAAACTCAGTCGTCCGGGTCATGAAAATCTCAACTTCTATCCGGCCATGAAAGAGTTCCATATAGTCGATGCCTAACTCAAGAACCTATGCTATATTAAGTTTGTTTCTACCTTACTTTCATGACAAGCAAAAAGGCGATCAAGGCGAGAAATTAGTATTTTATACCAGATCAATCTCGAATTAAACCGGGGGGAAATAGCGGATGATAGCTGGTTTAATTAGTCCCAGCAAAGGTGAGATTTTCTGCCATGGCAAACCTTAACGGGACTTAATAAATAAATTGCAGGAACTCGCTGCTCTGGAACTTGGTCAATTCTCTTAATAAAAATGATAATTAATGAGCATATTCTTGGAAAATAATTATACAGTTTCCAGCCAGTCAAAAACTTGATTCAATTGCGACAAATCGATTAAACCATACTGCCACAGAACCATCGGTAAAGAACCCACTGATGCTTCACAGAGACGCACAGCCATATCGAGGGAACGGGGGGAAATTGCTAATTTTTCCAAGAGGAAAGTGCGGAGTTGTTTTTGTTGATGAGCTTCCATGATTAAGGATCATTGGTAATGATAATCGGATTATTGAATAACTTATCCTCTATTAAAAAGAGATGCTTCCCTCACGGGGATCACCCAATTGGGTGATTTTGTCCACCAATCGGAATAATTTAAGAATTTATCCATAATATGTCCTACTATCCCGAAATTGCTAGTGGGGATATCAACACTTCCTTCACTTAGAAAAACGAGAAAGGGGAACTTTTGGGATAAGCTATTGATAACCTAGTTTTTGCTCGAGTAGGAGAGAATTTCCCTCAATGAGTCATGTTCCTCAAGTTTCCGTGATTATTCCTTGCTATAATCAAGGTCGCTATCTTGATGATGCGATCACATCTGTTTTAGTGCAAACATACCAAAACTTTGAAATCCTGATCGTTGATGATGGATCCACAGAACCAGAAACCATCGAGATTTTACAAAATTATCAACAGCCAAAAACCCGGATCATCCGCACAGAAAATCAAGGGGTTGCCACAGCCAGAAATCTAGGAATTGCCCAAGCGCAAGGAACCTATATTCTTCCCCTTGATGCCGATGATAAAATTGCCGATTCCTATCTAGAAAAAGCGGTTACTTTGCTAGAAGGTAATGAGCAATTAGGGATAGTTTATTGCGAAGCGGAGTATTTTGGGGATAGACAAGGAATTTGGCCGCTGCCTGAGTATAAATTTCCTGATATATTAGTAGATAATATGATATTTTGCTCCGGTTTGTTTCGGAAATCCGACTGGGAAACTGTGGGGGGCTATAATACTAATTTAATTTATGGTTGGGAAGATCACGATTTCTGGCTATCTCTGATCGAATTAGGTCGAGAAGTCTATCGTATCCCGGAAGTGTTATTTTTCTATCGACAAAAAGCTGATTCTATGAGTCGCTCAATGACCGCAGAACACTATATTTATTCCTATACCCAACTTTTTTATAATCATCCCCAACTTTACTCCCAAAATATCCAAGCCATTTTTGCTGCTTTAGTTACCTTAAAAGTCGATATATTCGCTCAGTTGGAACAGGCTAGAGAACGAATTAAACAATTAGAAATTCATGAACAAGAATTGCAACAAGAATTGCAAAAAACCCAATTGGATTATCGAGAAAGAGACGAGGAATTACAAAAAGCTGACAGTAAAATAGCCGCCATGGAAAAAAGTAAATTCTGGCAAATGAGAAGAGTTTGGATTAAAATGCAAAAATTGCTAGGTTTGCTGGAAAAAGACCCAATTTATTCCTAATGGAACTTGAACGCTAAACAAAGATCGAATCGATTATAATCATCACAGATTGACACTCCCCGCTCTAAAGAGACGGGGATTCTTGGTTCACAGAGATTACTTGCTTAGACAGAATTGCTTCTGAAAAAGTAGAGGTA
>MTBT01000053.1 GCA_002282935.1 Microcystis sp. LSC13-02
CAGGTGCGGAACCCCGCAAGGGAAAGAAGCAGAAACCTAAATCGTGAGGTTTGGGAATCACCGTCCGTTTACGGCGGTGAGGATGTCAAATGAGGCAACGTTTGTCTATACTAACCCTAGGGCAAGGTGGCTGAATGGTTTTCTGTTTTTCAGCATATCACTTCTCCCTTTTCTTATGCCGAACTCAGGTTATACACGAAGGAGAATAATTAACCATGACCGAAAATAGAGGCCCGATTCCCGTAGTTGTCAACGGTGCAGCCGGTAAAATGGGACGGGAAGTCATTAAAGCCGTTGCTCGTGCCGACGATATGATCTTAGTGGGTGCAGTGGATCGAAATCCCGCTTTTCGAGGTCAAGATGTGGGGGAAGTGGCCGGTTGTGAACCCCTAGAAGTGCCGATACTCGACGATTTGCAGAGTGTTTTAGTCCTGGCAACTCAGGAAAAAGTGCAAGGGGTGATGGTGGATTTTACCCATCCCGACGGTGTTTATGACAATACCCGCAGTGCGATCGCCTATGGAGTGCGTCCCGTGGTGGGAACTACGGGATTATCGGCGGCACAACTGCAAGATTTAGCCGAATTTGCCGAAAAAGCCAGCACAGGCTGTTTAGTTATCCCCAATTTTTCCATTGGCATGGTTTTACTACAACAGGCTGCCCTGCAAGCATCCCGCTACTTTGATCATCTGGAAATTATCGAACTGCATCACAATCAAAAAGCAGACGCACCCAGTGGAACGGCGCTCAAAACCGCCGAATTACTGGCAGAATTAGGTAAAACCTTTAATGCTGCCCAAGTTTCCGAAAAAGAAACTATCCCCGGCGCTAGAGGCGGTTTAACTGCTGAGAACATCCGTATTCATAGCGTGCGTCTACCCGGTTTAATTGCCCACCAAGAAGTCATTTTCGGTTCCCCCGGGGAAATCTATACCCTTCGTCATGATACCAGCGATCGCTCCTGTTATATGCCGGGGGTTCTCCTCTCTATCCGCAAAGTTACTCAGCTGCAATCCCTCGTCTACGGTTTAGAAAAAATCCTCTAAATCAAGATAGGTAGGGTTTGCTGAATAAAGCTAAAAACCTTGTTGGGTAAGACTTTTAGACCTTTTGGAACTTAAAAAGTACTGGATATGGCAGTGATCGGGGGGAAATTTAGGCACTTTTCACACCCTACCCCCACCGAAAAACTTTTTGCCGCAAACCCTAGGTAGTGATTTTATTGTAGTGGTGATAGCTCAAACCTTTGCTAATTGGGCATTGTCGTCATCAATAAAGTACCAAACAGTTCGGCACCCCCCTGATCAAGGGGAGTAGGGGGGAAAGAAAGAGATATTCAACGGGAACAGGAAAGACAAACCCTGCGGGCAAAAACTCAACAATGGCTTCATGAAAATGCTGTAAAATACGGAATTAATCGAGCTTATATCTTTGGCTTCGTGACTCGTCCCTATAAATTTCACCCCGGTTCTGATGTGGATATTGCCGTCGAAAATATCAATCCCGAATTGCACTTTGATGCTATTAGTATTCTTTCCTATTATCTGGGGAGAGAGGTAGATATTATTCTGCTGAAAAACTGTCATTTTGCCCACCGAATTCGGGAAGAAGGAATTTTATGGACAACCGACAACTAATTCTGTTGAAAGCTGATATAAATGCTCAATTACAGCTAATCAAAGCGATCGATGATAAAGTTGCTGTTAGAGCCGAAGGTGTTAATCCCGATGATGTCATTCGCCTAGAAAGCATTGCTTATCAAATCCATAATTTATACAGTGCCACTGAGGATTTACTTAAAATAGTGGCGGCCTGTTTTGAAAATCATATTGCCGATACCCAGCAATGGCATACAGCCTTATTAAACAGAATGACTGTCCCTATCCCCAGAATTTGTCCTGCTTTTATTTCTTCAGAAACCGCTGCTTTGTTAAATGGTTTACGAGGATTTTGGCACTTTTTTCGCCATGCCTACGGCACGAATATTGATTATGAACAATTGAAAATTAATTTAGACAGGGCAAGAAAAATCAACAGAAAATTAGAGAAAGATATTGAAATTTTCTTTCAACAATGGGCAGAAACTTAAGCTAAATACCTCGCTATTATAATTATTATGTCGGTCAATAATCCCTATCTTGAATATTGGCAAAAACGCCAAAAAGAACAGCAGGAATATAATCAAAAATTGGCTCAAGAGGCGAGGAAAAATCTGCCGCCAGTTATTGATTATCTAAAAAAAAATTTCCCAATTACAAAAATTATCCTGTTTGGTTCTTTAGTTAAAGGTAAATTTCAGGAAACTTCTGATATTGATCTAGCAGTGGCTGGCATACCTCCAGAAAGTTTTTTTCAAGCTTTAGGAAAAGTTAATTTAATTAGCGATCGCTGGATTGATTTAAAGCCTATAGAAGACTTAGAACCTCATTTTCTTAAAAGAGTTTTGCAAACAGGAGAATGTCTTTATGCGTCCGATGAGTGCCAGTGAATTACAAGAAATCGCTCTTGATATTGCCACTGAAGTTAATAGATTAAATCGGCTAGAAAGCCAAATGCGTTTAGTTCAAGCGGAAATGCTAACCAACCCAGCACTAGCCGATATTTGTGCCGAAAGTTTAGCCCTAAAACTCCATAACTTTTATACAGGATGTGAACGAATTTTTCAAATTATCGCCTCTGAGTTAAATGGTGGCTTACCATCTAGTTATGACTGGCATAGAAGGCTATTGAATCGTATGAGCAAACCTCAAGATTATCGTCCTGCTGTATTACGAGAAGATACAGTGTATAAACTTAATGAATACCTAAGCTTTCGGCACGTTGTTCGCAATATCTACGGTTTTGAATTGGAAAAACAAAAACTAGAAAATCTGGTTAATAACTATTATAATACATGGCTACAAGTCCAAGAAGATATTAATTGTTTTATCCTTTGGTTAAAAACCACAGCAGACAGTCTTAATTAGGGTCTGCTGAAAAAGTTTTTCCTGGGGGCAGGGTGTGGGGTGTGGGGTGTGGGGTGTAGGGTTTTACCGATTTTGAGGTGGTCAGTTACCTAATTTTCAGGGAAAAAGTACCTGAATTTTACCCCCGATCACCCCAATGGTAGGCACTTTTTGAGGGAAAAAAAGTCTAAAAGCCTTATCCAAGATTGCTTGTTGAGATGGGGCAAGAGGCAACAGTAAAAGGATTCGGGGAGATTTAGCTAATCTAAGGATAGGCGGTTAAAATGCGAGCTTATTCATAAAAGAACTGATGAGCCGTCAACTTCATTTCACAGTGGTTATTCTGACTTGAGAAAGTTATTTAACTTACTTCCGATGATTGCTGTACTTTCTGACCTATTTTTGGTTCCGTCCCTGCCAACAATCTTTTAATATTACCCTGATGACGAACAATCACATAGATTCCCCCTATCAAACTAAATAAAATATAGGGGAGAGGTTGACCCAAAACAACCATTAAAATATTCACCACCAGCGCCCCGATAATCGAACCGAAAGAAACAATCCGGAAAAGTGCCAGAATAACCAAAAAACTCGCCAAAGTTCCGCAAGCCACTAGGGGATTCATCACTAATAAAACCCCTAAACTGGTGGCGACGGATTTACCACCACTAAAATTCAAGAAAATCGATTTACTATGACCGATGACTGCACCCAATCCCGCCCCAATAATTAACCAGTAATACCAACTTTCTGGGAGAGGATTGACATCCATAAAATATAGCCCTCGTACCAGGGCTACCGCCGCCATTCCTTTTAACATATCAATTAATAACACCGTCGCCCCGGCAGATTTTCCCAGAGTTCTTAGCACATTGGTAGCCCCAGTGGAACCGGAACCATAGTCACGAATATCGATACCTTTGCTGTATTTACCGATTAAATAACCCGTGGGAATCGAACCGAGCAGATAGGATAAAAGTAAGACAGTAAGACTGATAAGAATCGGAATAAGCATAAATTAACCCCAATTTTTAGCGAGAGCGAGCGCCGTTATCAGTGTATCAGCCTGAAGACAAAAAACCACTCACAGGGAACCATAGACGGGAATTGCCGCCCCGCGCAAGTCCTTCGCCCCTTCCCCCGCCAGAAAACAGATCACCTCGGCTAGAGATTGGGGACTTACCCAGTCCTTAGCATTTGCCTCTCCCATCGCTTCCCGGTTGCCCGGAGTATCGATAATACTGGGCAAAACCACGTTAGCGGTAATATTAGTCTGTTTGGTTTCTTCTGCGATCGCTTGGGTTAAAGCCACTACCGCCGCTTTCGAGGCACAATAGGCGGCCAAATTCGCCCCCGGTTGTACGGCACCACGAGAACCGATAGTGACGATACGACCATAATTATGAAGTTTCATCGAGCGTAAACAGTGTTTACACAGTAAAAAAGTGCTATGGAGGTTTAAATCGAACATTTTTAGCCAATCTTCATAGCTAAACTCCTCCGTCGCCCCCATGGTAAAACCCCCGACTAGATGAATTAAAACATCGACCCGACCGAGATCATCAATTAATCTAGCCACGGCAGTTTCTTGGGTTAAATCCACCCTGACAAAGCGAATACGCTCAAATTCCGCCGCACTCAGCCGAGATTTCAGACGACCCACCTCCCTTTCCTCCCGATAGGTCATGGTTAGATGACCGCCATGGTGTAAAATCGCCGGAGTGACTCCTAAACCCAGTCCTCCCGTACCGCCGGTCAGCAATACCCGTTTATCTTTCATCTTGATTGATATATAATCGATCGCTCCAATTATAGACGATTTAACTGGGCAATTAGGCAATGTTACAGCCTTTCTCGCCGGACTAGGATTCCTTCATCGCTTGTTTTTTCTCGGCCTTGAGGTCACGACTGCTGGCAGCGGCAATTTCCGCATCCATCAGGGTGCGTCCAGTGGCCGCCAGATAGACATCATCGAGACTAGGACGGGATTGGGCCATGCTAAACACGGGTAGTCCCGATTCGGCTAGGGTTTGTTCAATTTTGCTTAAAGGATTGCTATTCGCCCTCACGATAAGATTAAGGGAGTTACCCTGGGCGGTATTGACGATCACTTCCTCGACAAAAGGCAGACAGGATAACAACTCTTTCGCTTTCAAAGCTTCTTCCTCTGGGGAAAATTCTCGCACTTTTAGGGTAATGCGATCGCCGCCAAGTTGCTCCTTCAGTTGTGAGGGTGTGCCCCGAGCGATGACGATACCATTGTCGATAATTGCCAAGTTATCGGCCAAAGCGTCGATTTCTTCGAGATAATGGCTGGTAATTAACACACTGGTTCCTGCTGCCCGCAATTGTCGCAGAAAATCCCAGACAATCAAACGACTTTCGATATCGAGTCCCACAGTTGGTTCATCCAGCACCAAAACTTCCGGCTGATGCAGTAATCCCGCCGCTAAATCCAGCCGTTTTTTGATGCCGCCGGAATAGGTTCCTGTTTTTTTGTCGGCGTATTCCTCTAATCCTAAAAGATTTATTAATTCTTTGATGCGCTCTCTTGACTTTTGAGCAGGAATGTGATAGAGAGCCGCTTGTAGTTGCAACAGTTCCCGGCCGGTGAGCATTTTATCGAGGGCGACTTCTTGGGCAACGTAACCCAGGCGTTTACGGGCGGATTTGGGGTTATTCAGGGCATCGACACCCCCCACCTCGATTTTGCCGCCATCGGGTTTAGCAAGGGTACAAAGACAGCGAATCGTGGTGGTTTTCCCCGCACCATTGGGACCGAGTAAACCGAAGATTTCTGCCGCTGCCACGGTAAAGGAGATATCTTTAACCGCTGCTGTCTGACCGTAGGATTTTTTTAACTTTTCGATCGCCACCGCAAGGGTCATAAGCTGATTTTCGCCGACTTGAGCGAGACAATTTTTTTGTTAACTTTCTCGGTCTATTTTAACCCAGATTCCCCACTGCAAAATCTAGTACAGCTTTGTTTATCTTTTTTGATCAAGATAAACTTTGACGGGATTTGGCCTCATCCCCAGAGGACTCGCTGCTGTTCCGGCGTTGCCTGTTCCTTGATCGACCTCGACCTATTTAGAGGCGCGGGCAACTTATTGGGACAGCATTGTTCACGTTAACTTAAATTAACTTTGTTGGCAAAAGTGAATCGGAACAAGGGTTTTTCGCTAAAGTAATAATGATTATCATTCTAATTAATGAGAGAAATCATGGTTCTACAGGTCTCTAGGGTAGGATTAGTTTGTGCTGGGAATAAAATCCGCGAAAAAAGCCCTAAATCTCCATTTATAGCTGTTAGCTTCATTTTATCGCTTTCTTTCGCCCTGGTAACGGTGGCTAAGGCTGAAGAGCCTGCCATTGGTCAGAGTTTGCCAGAATTTTATATCGGGGTGGATAATCAAATCACCTTAACTCGGGGCATCTATGAGGGATTAGCCAATCCTAACTATAACCGGTTAACTCTTCTGGTTGCTCACCGAGAGGGAACCCCTCATTTTCACGGTATCGGCACTTACAGTTATTCTGGACTGTCTAGTAATCCAGTAGTTAATCCCACTAACACTAATAATCGCATTCCTGAGACTTCTACAGGATTGCCTCCTCTCTCCTTAATTGCAGGAAAAGGAATTTTTCAGAATAGTTTTGTTAGTGCTGCCACTGGGGAGGAATATAGCAATCTACTGATGCAATCAGTGGCAACTATTAATAATTCCTCTGACTTGGGAGAACAAGCTCTTTTTAACAGTTCTGGGGGACGGTGGAATCGGTCTTTAGGTAATGCCAACCTATCCTTACAACTGTTAGAGATTAGTGATGGATTAACAGTAGCTAACTCTTTAGGACAGACAATTTTAGCTAATGCTGGAGATATCTATGCGATCGGTACCGGTGATAACTTCTCCTTTTTACCGAAGTTTCTTGCCTCTCGACCGGGAAAATATTCAGCCAGTTTTAAACTGGTAGATATTAGCCTTTCTTGGGGAGAGTCAGGAATTTTCAACCTAGATTTTCAAACAGTTCCCGAACCATCAACTCTGATCAGCTTAATACTGTTCGGGTCAATTTTATTAACTCGATCGAGTAGTAAAAAATAAACTCAATCGGTTTTGGAGAGAGCAAACTTATCTCCAAAACTGCTCCAGATCGACATCGGCTTTGTTGAAATGGAAAACAGGGATTATTCCCTAAAAAACTAGCAACTTTTTTGACTATAACAACGACAAGATTATCAGTATAGTTTTAAACTATCCTATCATAAGCCCTATCTCGATCGCAGTATATATTTATGAAATTTAGTGAAATTGCCCAAAAATTAAGCCCTTTAGTCTCTGATCACAGTTTAACTGCCTATCCCGACAGAAATCCTGAAATTAAAGCCATAACTCCCATCGAAACCGCCCTAGTCGATACCATTAGCTATATCGAAGGGGGAAAATTTGCTGCCTTTGTCGCCAAAACTGAGGCTACTGCCCTAATTCTGCCCCTGGATGCCAATTTACAACAACAGGCCGACGAACGCGGCATCCCTTGGTTAGCTAGTGCCAATCCCCGACTTTTATTCGCCCACGCCATCAAATTATTCTATCAACCCTTTCAGCCCCAACCCTACATTCACGCCACCGCCGTAGTGCATCCATCGGCTAAAATCGGCCATAAAGTCGCCATCGGGGCCCATGCTGTGGTAGAAGCAAATGTCACCCTCGGTGATGGGGTGTGCATTCATCCTAACGCCGTTATTTACCCCGGAGTGCATATTGGCGATCGCACAATTCTCCACGCTAACTGTACCATCCATGAACGGGTACAAATCGGCAATGATTGCGTTATCCACAGTGGTGCTGTTATTGGTGCTGAGGGCTTCGGTTTTGTGCCAGTTCCCGAAGGCTGGTTTAAGATGGAACAATCGGGTATCGTGGTCTTAGAAGATGGGGTAGAAATTGGCTGTAATAGCACCGTTGATCGCCCGGCAGTGGGAGAAACCCGCATCGGTAGCCAGACTAAGATCGATAATCTCGTCCATATTGCCCATAATTGCCAAATTGGCCAAGCTTGCGCCCTTGCCGGACAGGTAGGCATGGCAGGAGGCGTAAAATTGGGCAATCGCGTTATTTTAGCAGGACAGGTGGGCATTGCCAATCAAGCAGTGATCGGGGACGGTGCGATCGCAACCGCCCAAACTGGCATTCACAACGCTATCGGGGCAGGAGAAGTGGTTTCTGGCTCTCCTGCTATGCCGCATAAACTATTCCTCAAGGCATCAGCCGCTTACAAGCGTTTACCCGAAATCTATCAAGCGGTTAAGCAGTTGAAAAAATAGCCCTATTCAGGAGTCAGGAGGTAGGAGGCAGCTTTGTTCTCCCCACACCCTACACCCCACACCCCACCCCACACCCCCATCTCCCCACTGATAAGCTAAACGGCGCTTAACCTGCATGATCCAATAGCTATAACCCTTTTGGAGTCGGTGGTGATTCGGTAGTAGTGATAGCGGCCAGCAATTCTCATTTTGAAACGATTTTGCGTTGTTTCAGCGACCTAGAGATTCGTTAAGAATTATTAACCCCTCTAGGTGCAAGGGTTTTA
>MTBT01000054.1 GCA_002282935.1 Microcystis sp. LSC13-02
GGCCGGAGGGCATTCGGACACTGAAAACGGACGGGTCGAAAGTGTCAGACTTAAGCAATTAAGCGTTTTTCGGTGAAGCGTCAACCCCGTTCAGCGACTACCCTAAAAAAGTGGCGTGGTGAGGAATCGCCGTCCGTTTTACGGCGGCGAGGATGTCAATTTGAGAGACCAATTTTAAGCTGGGACGGGGTTGGATTGTTCCCCCGTAAGCGACGGCAGTGTCAGGAGATAGGACAAGATGAGGAGATATCCCCAGGGAAATTCGATAGATTTCCCCAGCTTTATCCATTAATTGCTGTTTAACTGGCTCTTTCGGCAAATTTTGCCGCCAAGCTAGGGGAATACCCTCGATACCGTTGTACAATCCCGCCCAAATTCCCGCTAAAGTGGTGGTTAATTGCCGTTGATAGGGACTAGAATTAGCGCGACGCACGCTAACGGCGAAATCCTCGGTCGTTTGCAGAAAGGTATAGAGAGAAGCCGCGATCGCAATTCCTAAAGGTGAGATATCTTTCGCCCAAGCCGATAAAATGAACTCTAAGGGATGATTTTGCCCTAAAGCTGACTGAATCTGCTCTAATAGCTTATTCTTGGGCTTAATAGTTAGTAATTGCCCCATTAACTGATTTAAAGGCTTTTTCCCCTGTAATAACAGACCTACTGCCTCTCCCCAAATTATCGCTTCTTGTTGGGTTAACTCGGAAATTAAGCCCTTTTTCAGCCAAAAATTTAATCTAGCTTGCCAACGTTCCCCATGGTCAGGCCAGGTTAAAATCTCCGGCAACAGCACAAATAATAACGCCGATTCCGACTCTTGCTTGGCTGCGATCACAATCTGCAAGTCTTCCTTAGATTGCAGAGCTTGCAAAAGCAGGGTCGTCCTTGGCGTAGCCTCATAGTTAAAGGCTGGTATTAGGGGCTGATTATGCAAGGATTCCCCGATATATGCCCCGATTAACCCTCCCTGAAGGCGATCGAGGGGTGAAAAAACCTTTTGCATAAATTAGCTCAATTTGCCCGGTAGGTGACTTCCTCGACTTTGCCCGGTTGCCCCAGTTGTTTAGCATTGGCATTATTAACAGCAACGTAAACCCCGCCGGCATTACCCGCCCTCACGGTTAATTCTCGGTTTGCTTGCCAAGTGCGATGGGTTCCTTGGGGCAGCACACCCTCAAATTCTGTCTTGCCATCCACCACCACCCGCAGCCAGCAGTCATCCTCCAGTTTTACCCCCACCACCAGCTGCTGATTATTGCTGGTTTTGTTGGCTACCGGTTGAAGGGGATTGCTTTTCGGTTGGACAATTTGCTGTTGTGGCAAGGAAGGCGGCGGTAAGCGATTCGATTGCAGTACCGATTTTTGCAGGACGTGGGATAGGGTTTGTACGGAACCAATAACTAAGATTAAATAAAGAAAATAGAGATGAATCGGGCGAATTTGAAGACGCGGCAGCGATAAAGACGGTTTTGTTCCCCTAAAAAAGTTATTTACCTTGGTGGGAAAACGTCGGCTAATCGTCTCACCATCCAAGGCGAGACTATCAGCAAATTGCTTGATTAACCAACGAATATAAATCGGTTCGGGCAATGCTTCCAAATCCCCCGCTTCCAGCGCTTCTAGGCGATGGCGCGGGATTAAGGTTTTCTGGGCAATTTCTTCGAGGGAAAGGGACTGTTCTAGGCGATTTTTTTGCAAATAAACGCCGATTTCCAGTAATTTGGTTCGCTGTTTATGCTGGGGATCAAGTTGTGATTGGAGAAGGCGAAACATATCGCTATTAGGGGCTGACTTTCAGCTTAGTTAATCTGGCTTGTTAAATATTTCAGTTCATCAAGGGTTAAAAAACGGTAATGACCCAAGGGTAAGGGGGAATTATTACCAGAGTTTAGTTGAATACGACCGATGGCACTGCGATGAAGTTTCAGGACGTGATAACCTAATTCTTCGGCTACACAGCGAATCTGCCGATTTCTTCCCTCCACTAAAATAACTTCTAGTAGGGTTTTTTGGTCGGTTTGCTTGAGTATCTCAACCTGTGCGGGTAAGGTTTTTTTTCCCTCTAAGAGGATACCTTCTCGCCAACGCTGGAGCGCAAGTCTATCAATCGCACCATCTAGCCAAACCCGATAGGTTTTGGGCAAATGATAACGGGGATGGGTGAGGGTGAGGGTGAGTTGACCGTCGTTGGTGAGGAGTAAAGCCCCAGTGGTGTTAATGTCCAACCTTCCTACGGGATGTAACCCTGTCTCGCTGGCGAGGGAGTCGGGCAAAAGGTCAATTACCGTCGGCCGGTTTTGTGGATCCTTACAGGTAGAAACCACACCAATGGGTTTGTTGATCAGTATATACAATCTTTGGGGACGATTGGCCGGTTCAATTTTTTTTCCGTCTATCTCTAGGTGATCTTTTTCGGGGTCGGCTTTTTCTCCTAACTGCACGATTTTGCCATTCCGTCTCACTCGTCCGGCTACGATCATCTCCTCCGCCCTTCTTCGGGAGGCAATTCCCCACTGGGCAAGGATTTTCTGGACTCTCTCCGCCATTTTTTTTTAGTTTTTAACCCTTTCTCTCTCCTATTATAGGCATCCTAAAAGGGTTTTTTCGCCCAAAAAGTGAAGAAAAACCGAATATCTCCGGCTGCCTCTTTGATTTTTTTTTCTGAAAACTTCTCAAAAAAAAAGGAGTGATCCCTTGACTTGGGCGGCGGCTTCGGTTATACTTTTCTTATAATGGGAATCTGTCTATCTTTTTTGGAGTGCCACCACTCCATTATATATAAAGTCTTATAAAAATATTATTGCAAAAAGCCGTGAAAAAAGCAAGCAAAATTTTGCCGACAATTGTTAAAAAAGTCGGGCTAATTTTCCTTACGGATGATATGACTTTAAACGGGTTATTTCTCGGTTATCCAAGCGGTAAACTTTGATTGGGGATGAATTGGGGACGTAAGCGACGGAGTTTGCGTCTCTTTGTTATAATTCAAAGGCTAGGCTATAATAACTCTTCATAAACACCGATAATTTTGGTCAAAGATGTAAAAAAAATGAATATTCAACTCGTGGAATCTCTAGTTAATGCAATTAAATCCTTGTCCCTAGAAGAACAGGAATTGTTAGGAAAAAAACTCAAAGATCACCCCTCTTGGGAAATTGCATTAGAACGAATTGACGCAACTCGAAAAGCCATTTATGAACGTCGTCAGGGAAACCCATTTGAAACCGATGTTACTGAAATTATTCATCAAATGAGAGAAGAAAGAGATCGGCAATTTATGGAAGAAATTGTGAGTGAATAGAGAAAATAATGACTAATACATTTATCTGTGTTGATTCTAGTTTTATAGTTCGTTTAACAACGGTTGAACCTTCTGTAACAATGTATAGTCAACTCTGGCAAAAATGGATGACCGAGGAAAATTTAGTGATTGCGCCAACTTTATTATGTTACGAAGTCACTAACGTATTTCATCGTCTGAAAAAAGCTGGTCAAATTTTGGAGACAGAAGCGCAAACCCTCCTTACAGAAGTCTTAGATTTACCCATTCAGTTTCATGGAGATCTTTACCTCCATTACCAAGCAATAGAAATTTCGCAAACCTTGAATCTTCCTGCTACTTATGATGCCCATTATCTAGTATTAGCTCAACGATTTCAAGCAAATTTATACACCAGCGATAAACGCTTATTTAACAGCGTTAAATCTTCTCTAAGTTGGGTTCATTTGGTTGAAGTGTAGATTTTTATTTTTTTCTGAATAGCCGCTCTTGTAGGGTGCGTGTTTGTGGCGATAATCTCTGAAAAAAAACCTAAATTAAGAATCGGCTGTAACAGATCAACTTTATTATTAAATTGGTGGGCTAATTCTTTGTACCAATCCCATCACACAAATGCCTATCTTCCTCCCTGACATTAATATTATTCTGCAAATAAACCCGCACCCAAGCGCAACTACGTCCCATTAAATCACTTAAGCCCCAGTCTGTCCCAAGATTCCAGAGTTTGATAGTCTTGTCACCACTACCGCTCACCAATGTCTTGCCGTCGGGACTAAAATTAACGCTCCAGACAGAGTCATCATGCCCCTTGAGGGTGCGGATTTCTTGGCCTGTTTCTACATCCCAGAGTTTGATAGTGTTGTCCCAACTACCGCTCACCAATGTCTTGCCGTCGGGACTAAAATTAACGCTATAGACAGAGTTATCATGCCCCTTGAGGGTGCGGATTTCTTGGCCTGTTTCTACATTCCAGAGTTTGATAGTCTTGTCATCACTACCGCTCACCAAAGTCTTGCCGTCGGGACTAAAATTAACGCTTGTGACAGAGTTATCATGCCAGACAGAGTTATCATGCCCCTCGAGGGTGCGGATTTCTTGGCCTGTTTCTACATTCCAGAGTTTGATAGTGTTGTCATCACTACCGCTCACCAAAGTCTTGCCGTCGGGACTA
>MTBT01000055.1 GCA_002282935.1 Microcystis sp. LSC13-02
ACATTTTAGCATATATTTGGTAAATGCGCTAGTATTTAACGGTAAAGCCGTCGTAGAACGACGGGGTTTCAGACCCAAATTTTCGATGAATTATCCCATCCCGACTACCCCCGAAGAAATTGCCGCCCTCCGACAGCGTCCCGTCGATGAGGAGATGATCGCTGCCGTGATTGCGGGAATTATTAGAATGGCCCGCGCTCAGGGTCAATCTCTCGATGATCTTACTGAAGAAATTCTCGCAGAAGACGCGATTTTAGATCAAGTGCAACGACGTTGGTTAAGTCAGCTTTTGACTAATGCTTGGCAAAATTTAGCTGGATGGGTGTAATTGAGCGATGGAATGGCTAACAATCACTCTCGCTAGTGTTTTGACCCTGTTAACTCCGGCGGGGGCAATTATCGATACGGTTTTAGCCCATGCCCTTCGCTCCCAAGTCCAAAAAGTGGAACAATTAGCCGTGAGGGTCGATAATACTCCCAATTATCAGGCTCTGCAAGGCAAAATCGATCGAGTTCGCATTTCTGCACGGGGAATTTATCCCCTTGCTGATGTTCGCATTGAGAAGATCGAGCTAGAAACTGAGCCAATTAGCCTCGATTTGCGGCGATTACAGCAAAAAAACGGCAGTTTAGCCGCCGCCTTGCGCCGACCAGCTGCGGGGGCATTGCATCTCGTCCTCACGGAAACTAATGTTAATCAAGCTCTACAATCGGCAGCGGTCAAAGAACAAATTCAGACCCTGATTAATAATCTGATTCCCTCTAGGGAAGAATCTGATAGCACAAAATATCAACTTAGTCAAGCAAGTTTTAACTTTCTTAATAATAATCGAGTCGCTCTGAGGCTGGAGCTAGAGACACAACGGCCGGACGAACCGGCAGCCAGCCTCGATCTGAGCTTAGAAGTGGGATTTAAGCTAGTGCAGGGGCGAAAAATCGAGCTTATTGACCCCACAGCCACTCTTAATGGTCGTCGCCTCTCCTCGCGTCTTCTCAAGGGGTTTGCCGAGGGTATATCCACCCAGTTAGATTTAAAAAACTTCGAGAAACAAGGAATTATCGCCCGCCTTCTCCAATTGCAGATCGACGATGATAAGCTGAGTATAGCCGCCTTTGGCAGAATTGAACCTCGATCGGGGAACCCCAATTAAATTTAACGGTCGGAAAACAGGATATCGGAATTATGAATTATGAATTATGAAGTGGGGTGGTGGGGAAGTGGGGAAGTGGGGAGACCACTTCGTGCGCGTTGCGGGGGGAGAATAAATGGGAATTATGAATTATGAAGTGGGGTGGTGGGGAAGTGGGGAAGTGGCGAGAATAAAAGAGTTCGACTGATAACTGATAACTGATAACTGATAACTGATAACTGAATTATGCCTAGTTCTCGCTCTAGCGATAAAATCTCTTTACCTTGGATAATTGGTATCGGCCTCGCTTTATTTACTGCTGGTGGGGCCACTGCTTGGTTTGCCGTCCATCACCTATCTTCCTCCCAGAAAAACAGCGAAAACCCGATTGAATCTCCCACTCCAGTGCCGATAAGTCAATCACCAATTGTTAAACCAGTTTCTCCCGGTCCAGTGGAGACAAGTCCGACAGCAACTCCTGCAGCTATTCCTGTTAGGGAAAATCGACAGGTTTATTGGTTAAAAGTGACTGATACGGGTAATCAATTAGTCACCCAAGAAATTACCGTTCAAAAAGCAGATAGCGACGACCGAGAGTTAACAGCAGTATTGAAGATTCTATTAGCTGGTCCAAGTAATCCTCCGGATATGACTACTATTCCCCCCGGGACTAAATTACTTGATTTAAAAGTAGATAAAACGGGAATTAAGATTAATCTCTCGCGCGAGTTTGGCACTGATGATGGCCCTGATATGTTGATCGGTCGTTTGGCACAAATCATCTATACTACTACCACCGAGAATCCCAATGCCAAAGTCTGGATTCAAGTGGAAGGAAAACCACTAGAATTACTAGGAGAAGGCCACGGTATTGAAGTTGCCCAACCGATGACTCGTAAGTTTTTTAAGGAGAATTATCAATTGTAATTTGTCCGCACATTTCAATTGTTGGTTGCGATAGCGAATTGAAGTTAACTAGGGGGATTACTGGGGGGATAGGGAAAAAGAATTGGATAGGGAATTTTAATTCCTTCTTGCTGATAGCGTCGGTGTAGGAGTTTAATAAATTCGTGTTTAATGGTGAGATGTTGAAAAAATTCTTCTTCTACCACCTTGAGATAAACTGTTAGCAGAATACTATAGTAATCGAATTTACGATAAAGGATCAAGGGTTGATAGTCACCGAGGTTAGGTTGCAATAGCTGGGCGATTTCTTGCATAACTTCTAGGGTAACTTTTTCGACTTTTTCTAAGTCACTATCGTAACTAATGCCCACTTCCACGGGAACCAGTAGGGAGTTATCCGGTAAACTATAGTTACGGAAACTAGAAGAAATGATCTGAGCATTGGGAATGACCAAAAGATTATTAGTAATTTCTTCGATTACTGTGCATCTTAAATCCACATCTCGCACATAACCAGCTTCTCCTGTTCTCAGTTCTATATAATCTCCCGGTCTAACTTTTTTAGAAGTGATAATATTAATCCCCGACATTAAATTAGCTAGGGTATTTTGGAGAGCTAAACCGAGGGAGACACCCCCAATACCCAAGGCAGTAAGCAGGGGAGTTATCGAAATGCCAATCGAGCTTAGAATAAGCAAAAAACCGCAGCTAAAAATCAGAACTTTGGCGAGAAATTCAAATAGGGAAGTTAGGGAAGAAATGCCATCATCTCCCGTGGTATAAACTCGTAATATTTCCACGGATAATTGAGCAACAACCCAAGTGGCCGAAGCTAAAAAAGCCACTAGCAGAAATTGTTTGCTCAGGAAAATGAGGGAGGGAAAGAGGGGAAGATTGGGAAGGGAGAGGGCAATATTTAAACCCAAAAGTCCGAACCAAAGTATACTTAATCCACGCAGGGAACGTAAAACCCCTTCCGAGAAACGCAGGTTTTTTTCTCTGGCAATCGATAAAAGTTGACTGACAACGCGCTGTTCTACGAGCCATCCCAACAGCAGGAAACTGAGGATGATGGTGATAGGTAAGATAATATAGGGCCAATCTTCCAGTCTGGTTAATAGGTTCATTGCTAGAGGGTTAGAAAAAGATGCGCTTTTGTCTTAATATTATTCCCCATTTCTCTATCTCTAGCAGCGGCGGTGGAATTTTGGGGCAAAAAGTTGCAAAATGTAAAGAGAAACTCATCTTTCCTTCGGCAGCTTGCGTGAATAGTCAGTTAGTTAAACCAAAATTCGGACTTTATCGATTCTTAATGGTTATAATCGTGGTTTTGTTCTTGATTAGCACCTATTTAATCACCTTTCATCTGGCTAAGATGTCAGATCCCTACATTAAAGAGGTGTTATCCCTACAAGGTAATGTCAGTCGCGGTTACGAAATCTTTCAGATTAACTGTGCTGCTTGTCACGGCCAGTTTGCTGATGGCATCGTCGGACCGAGTTTAGAGGACGTTTCCCATCGCAAATCGAGAATTAGTCTGATTGAACAGGTAATTAGCGGTAAAACCCCACCAATGCCCAAATTTCAGCCCGATTCTCAAGCTATGGCCGATTTATTGGTTTATTTAGAAAATCTTTCAAAAAACTGACTCTTGGCTGACATTGATGGTAAGCTAAGACCCATTGAAACTGGGTGGGGAATGGGGGAATGGGGGAATGGGGAATTTCAACTAAAACCCTAAAACCCCAAAACCAAACCCCTGAGCGACTGATAAATTTTACTTATATAGAAAAATTTTGCTTCTATTTGGGTACGCTAGTAGAGACACTTAACGATAAATACTTATGTCTTGGCATTCCCAAGTTGAACCGGCAATTATCCAAGGAGATTTCTGGCAAGTTAGCCAGTTTTATCAAGAACTGATAGAAAGAGAACCCCTAGAAATTAGTCATTATTGGTATTTAGGATTAGCCTATCTTTTGGAAGCTAGGGAAGAAGAAGCACAAACTACTTGGTTATTCGTCCTCAGTCAAGGGGATGAACAGGAAATGACTGCGTGGACAGCAGATTTAGTCAATATTTTAGATGGGGAAGCGCGAAGACAGTTAGAGTTAGGCAATTTAGAAACCAGTTGGTTAATTCGAGGACATATTCGCGAGATTAGTCCCGATAATATTGATAATTTACTGCGGTTTATTTTATTAGCAATTGATTTGAATTATTTCGAGCAAGAGCAGTTAAAAGCTTGGTTATTTGTTAATGTGTTAAAAACAAATGATTTCCAGAGTCTAGAGTTAAGTTTATTGGAAGAAGTTTTAGAAAAATTTCTCGATTCTCAGATACCAGAAACCGTCCCTTACTTGGAAGCAATATTTCAATCTAACTGTCAGCGACAAACTTTCATCAAAGTAGTAGAAGCTAAAGTAACTTCTCTGGCCATGAATAATAAACCATTGGCTATTGATATTATTAATACTTGTTTAGCAGTAGAACCGGAGCAAATTTATCTGTTAGCTGAACTGTATCAATGTTATTTTGATAATCGAGATTTTCCCGCTGCTATCCAAGTAGCTAGTCAATTAAAAACAAGTTGTCAAGGGTTGCCTTCTCAAGCTGTTGCTGATTTTATTGCTCTTTATGTCAAATTATTTAGCGGTAATTGGGTCGATATTAAGGCAGATATTGAAGAATATGCAGAATCCTTGCAAAAAAGTATCGCTAATCGAGAATGTCCAAGATTATTGAATAAACCATACCTAACAGTTGTATCCCCTCTAACTTACCTAGAAGATAACCCAAGAAAAAACCGTTACATTAATAATTGTGTTGGTCAACTTTTTCAGGAATATGTTCGCAATAATTCTAACTGTAATTACTGGGAAAAATCGACTATTAAAGATACAAACAAAGTTCTTAAAATTGGCTATATTGCCCATACTTTATATAATCATTCTATCGGATTAATTTCTAGGTGGTTAATGAAGTATCATGACTATAATGAATTTCATGTCTCTTTATACCTAGTATCTCAAAAAGAAGATCTTATCACTGAACATTGTTTTAAAAATCAGGTAAATGCTTGCTATAACTTACCTATTGATCCTCTGCTAATCGCTGAAAAAATTAGTCAGGATAATATTGATATTTTGGTAGATTTAGACAGCATCACTAATAACACAACTTGTCAAGTCATGGCACTTAAACCAGCACCAATACAAGTGACTTGGTTAGGTTTTGATGCGTCAGGAATTCCTGCAATTGATTACTATCTTGCTGATAATTACGTTTTACCAGCAGCTGCACAGGAATATTACCGAGAAAAAATTTGGCGCTTACCTAATTCCTATATTTGTGTGGATGGTGTCGAGGTTGCTTACCCTTCTCTCCGAAGGGATGATTTAGGGATTCCAGAGGATGCAATTAATTACTTAACCGTACAAACGGGGATAAAACGTAACCCTGAAACTATTCGACTTCAGCTACAAGTTTTAAAGGCAGTTCCTAATAGTTATTTGAGTATTCAAGGGTTAAGTGATGCTAAATCAGTGGAAAAATTATTTTTCAAAGTTGCCGAGGAAGAAGGAATTAATTATGAGAGATTAAAAATCTTCCCCCTCTATCCCACAGGAATTTATCGAGCAAATTTAAGAATAGCTGATGTGGTTTTAGATACCTATCCTTTTACGGGAGGAATGACGACTTTAGATGTGCTGTGGATGGGGATACCTTTGGTTACAAAAGTTGGTCAACAATGGTCATCGAGAAATAGTTATACTTTAATGGTTAATGCGGGAATTAGTGAAGGTATTGCTTGGAGTGATGAGGAGTATATCGATTGGGGAATTAAATTAGGTAAGGATGAACAATTGAGACGCAAAGTTATCGCTAAATTAGATGAATCTAGAAAAACTTCACCGATTTGGAATGCACGTCAGTTTACTAAAAATGTGGAAAGCGCCTATCGTCAAATGTGGCAAATCTATTGTGAAAGTTAATCAGGGAGAATTAAATCATGTCTTGGCAAAATGAAGTAAAAACCGCTTTAGAAAACAATCAATACGATATTATTAGTCAGTTTTACGAAGAACTGATAGAAAAAGAACCCTTAGAAATTAGTTATTATTGGTATTTAGGATTATCCTATCTTTTGCAGGCAAAAGAAGAAGAAGCACAAGCTACTTGGTTATTTGTGTTCACTCAAGGATATGAACAGGAAACTGATTCATGGCTGCTGGAATTAAGCAATATTTTAGCAGCCGAAGCTAACCGACAATTAGAGTTAGAAAATCTAGAAATCAGTTGGTTAATTCGTAAACATCTACAGGAAATTAATCCCAGTTATCTCGATAATTTACTGCATTTAACTCTCGTTGAAATTAAATTAAATAGATTTCATCCTCAACAACTGCAAGAATGGCAAATACTAGAATTAATTACTCAGGGTTCAGTTAACTCTCAATTATTGGAACGGGTAGTAATTGCCGTCATACCTTACGCTCATGAATATACCATAGAATTAGTTCGGTTAAGTTTACCCCATCTTGGCAATTCTCTAGAATTACTTAATCACGTCATCACTGTTGCTGGACGCTTTGCTTTTGAGAAATATCAACCTATTTATTCCGTTGACTTAGCGGAAGCTTTTCTTCCCCTTTATCCCGAAAGTTTGTACTTAGAAGTTAATTTATTTTGGTTTTATATCTCTTTACCTGACTATGAAAAAGCCATCAATTTAGTCAATAAGTTGAAAGAGAAAAGTCAAACGATTGATTTAAAAATGTTTAGTCAATCGCTCCTCTTTAGTGGTTCTTTACGAGCCTCAAAATGGAATGACATTCCTAGTATTTGTCAAGAGTATAAACACTTAATTAAAGAATTTATAGAAAAAAAGCCCCAAGATATACATCCCTTAGTTCGGGGAGCTTTACTAACAGTTATGAACCCGATTTCTTACTATGAAGATAACCCGAAAGAGAATCGACCGCTCTTAAGTCAGATTGGCAGTTTTTTCCAAGAAACCTACAAAGCAATGCTGGGTTTTCAGGAGGAAAGTTTTGACAAACCTAGAGAAGATAATGCCAATAAAAAACTGAAAATTGGTTACATTGCCCAAAGCTTAAAACGTCATCCCGTCGGTTTATTGAGTCGTTGGACTATTAGTTATCACAATCGTGAGCAGTTTGATATTCACCTTTATATGGTGAGTCAACCTGTGGATGAAATAACTAAACAATGGTTTTCTAATCCCGCAGATAAAATCTATCATGCTACTGCTGATTCCCTAGCAACCTATCGCAAAATCAAAGAAGATAACATCGATATTCTTGTGGATTTAGATAGTGGCACTGGGGCAATCGTTGCCAAAGTTATTGCCTTAAAACCTGCTCCTATTCAAGTTAACTGGTTAGGTTTTGATGGTTCCGGTTTACCCGCAGTAGATTATCTTTTAGCGGATGCTTATGTACTACCAGAAAATGCCCAAGAATATTATCAAGAAAAAATCTGGCGTTTACCTGACGCTTTTGTCGCTGTGGATGGTTTTGAAATAGCCGTTCCTACCCTGCGAAGAGAAGATTTAGGTATTAATAATGATGCGGTTATTTACCTAAGTTCTCAAACGGCAATTAAGCGTAATCCTGCGATGATTCGCTTACAAATGCAAATCCTCAAATCCGTAGCTAATAGTTATTTCCTGGTTCAAGGAGTTGCTGATGATAATTCCCTCTGGGATTTATTCTGTCAAATTGCCGCAGAAGTTGGGGTAGAAACTAATCGAATTAAGATGCTTCCTCTCTATCAGACGGAAACCTACAGGGCAAATTTAGCCATCGCTGATGTGGTTTTGGACACCTATCCCTTTAATGGTGGTACAACCACCTTAGAAACCCTCTGGATGGGAATTCCTCTCGTGGTTAAAGTGGGGCAACAATGGTCATCCCGCAACGGTTATACTTTAATGATGAATGCGGGAATAACTGAGGGTATAGCTTGGAGTGATGAGGAATATATACAGTGGGGAATTAAGTTAGGATTGGATAAAAATTTAAGAGAAGAAGTCCGTTGGAAACTCCGAAAGTCTCGTCATACATCTCCCCTCTGGAATGCCAAACAATTTACTAGAGACTTAGAAACTGCTTATCGGCAAATGTGGAATATTTACAGCCTTTCTCATCAAGATGAAGTCTAACCTAATTTGCCATCGACGACCGAGGACTGACTCCCCTAAAAGGACAACTTCCCACCTCATGATTAAGATAACTGCCATGGTCTGACTCCCTGTGGTCCCACTGGTGTTAGGCCCACAGGGATCATAATAGCTAAAGAAACTGCGCGATTAGATACCAAAGTCCTTCACAGATAGAAGATAATCAATATTTATCAGTATTGGAAGCCTTCAGCATGGTTCATTTAACGCCCAATCCTAGCTATAGTTTAAGTCTCAAGATAGAAATCCCCAATCAAGCGGGAACCTTCGCTTCTGTCCTCAATGCGATCGCCGATGTCGGGGGTAATTTAGGGCAAATTTCTCTGATCGAACGCAATTTAAAGATTAGCACCAGAGAAGTGATGGTTGATGCCGCTAGTACCGACCAAGCGGAACAGATTATCGCCGCGGTTAAAGCTCTACCGGATGTTAAACTTCTTAAAGTTTCCGATCGCACCTTCGATCTCCATCGTCGGGGTAAAATCTCCATTGAAAGTCGTATTCCCCTCACCTCCCAAGATGACCTAGCCATGGCCTACACCCCCGGAGTTGGTCGCATCTGCACCGCTATCGCCCACCAACCCGAACAAGTGTACTCATTGACCATCAAGGGCAACACCGTCGCTGTTGTCACCGATGGTAGCGCCGTATTAGGATTGGGAAATCTCGGGCCAGAGGCTGCCTTGCCGGTAATGGAAGGGAAAGCGATGTTATTCAAGGAATTCGCCGGAATTGATGCTTTTCCCATCTGTTTAGCCACCCAAGACCCCGAAGAAATCATCGAAACCGTCAAAAGAATCGCTCCGGTTTTTGGGGGTATTAACCTAGAGGATATCGGCGCTCCACGCTGTTTTGAAATCGAGAAACGTCTGCGAGCGGAATTAAATATTCCCGTTTTCCACGATGATCAACACGGTACAGCGATCGTTTCCCTGGCTGCCCTGATTAATGCCCTCAAATTGGTCAAAAAATCGCTTGATACAGTCAAAATCGTCATTAATGGTGCGGGTGCGGCGGGAATCGCCATCGCTACTCTCTTTAAAACCGCAGGAGCTACAGATATAACCCTCTGTGATTCCCATGGCATCCTCTCCCAAAACCGGGACGATTTAACCCCAGAAAAACAAGCTTGGGCCGTGGCTGCCAGTGGGAAGCTAGGGGATGCTCTTAAAGGCGCTGATGTCTTCTTGGGGGTGAGCGCACCGGGGGTATTGACTCCCGAAATGGTCAAGGGAATGGCTAAAGATGCGATCGTGTTTGCCATGGCTAATCCGATTCCCGAAATTCAACCGGAATTAATCAATGATTTGGTGGCAGTGGTGGCTACCGGACGCAGCGATTATCCCAATCAGATTAATAATGTTCTCGCTTTCCCTGGATTATTTCGCGGGGCCCTGGATTGTCGCGCTAGGGCAATCACCGATAATATGTATCTGGAAGCGGCCAAAGCGATCGCTTCTTTGATCACTCCTGCTAATCTCGATCGAGAGAATATTATTCCCTCGGTTTTTGATAGTCGTGTAGTTACGGCTGTGGCCGCCGCCGTTCAACACGCTGCTCGTCAAGATGGAGTGGCCGGGGAATAATGTAATTATCGTGCAGGAGGGTAAGTAAACCGTGAAACCGATCGATGATATTCCCGAAGCTTTACGGGACAGCCAGTACAGACAAACTACTAATTCTCTGGGGATATTTGCGATCGCAAGCGGTTTACTCGCTCTGCTGGGAACTGGGATAATTGCCATAGTAGTCTTGAATCGTCCCTCCGCTTCCCTAAAAAAACCAGTTATTAACCCCTCCCCCGTCATTAAAGCCACTCCTAGCCCCATTGAGAACATTCTAGGTCATTTACCCTACCAAGAGGCTCCAGAGACGGAATTAGCCCCTATTACTGGGGATGGTGCTATGCGTTTAAGGAAACCGGCAGCCAAGGCTTTTATCCAGATGCAGAGTGACGCAAGAAGGTCGGGGGTGATTTTAATGCCAATTTCGGCTTTTCGATCGAAAGCAACCCAAGAAAAGCTCTTTTTTGAAGTGAAAAAACAACGCAATCAGCCAACCCGCAAACGAGCAGAAGTGAGCGCACCTCCGGGTTACAGTGAACATCATACCGGTTATGCGATCGATATTGGCGATAGTAGCGCTCCCGCAACGAATTTAAGTAGCAGTTTTGCTAATACTGCCGCTTTTCGTTGGTTACAAAATAACGCTGCTCAGTATAGTTTCGAGTTATCTTTCCCCGAAAATAATCCCCAGGGTATCAATTATGAGCCTTGGCACTGGCGTTTTGTCGGGGATAGTGACAGTTTAGAAACTTTTTATAAAGCTCAACAATTAGGAAAACAAAAATAAGATAATCCCGACTCTAAATTCTATCTTGTAAGTCTTGACATCCTCACCGCCGTAAACGGACGGTGATTCCCAAACCTCACGATTTAGGTTTCTGCTTCTTTCCCTTGCGGGGTTTCGCACCTGC
>MTBT01000056.1 GCA_002282935.1 Microcystis sp. LSC13-02
GTTGACAAAAATCGCAGTAATGTCTCTCTCTATAAGGGTTTCATCCCTTATAACCCTCGTCGATTGCATAACACAAACCGAAGAACCATTTATATTTCTAGTCATGCTACATTACACAGATACCACAGTTTTCAATGTCAACACGCAAACGATTGTTAACACAGTTAACTGCGTTGGTGTAATGGGTGCTGGCTTGGCTCTAGAGTTTCAGCTAAGATTTCCAGAAATGGAAAAAGACTATGTAGAGCGATGCAGGAAAAAAGAGGTTAAAACTGGAAAGCCTTATCTTTACAGAAATTATGGGAATGTTTGGATTCTTAACTTCCCGACAAAGGATCACTGGAAGTATCCCTCTAAAATTGAATGGATAGATGAGGGACTTAAGTATTTCTCCATTAACTATCAGAAAGGCGGCATTACTTCGATCGCTTTTCCTAAGTTGGGATGTAGTCATGGTGGACTTGATTGGGGTGATGTATCCCCTTTGATGGAAAAATATCTGGGAAACCTCGATATTGATGTATTTATTTGTTTAGATCAAGAAAAGGAAGCAACAGGTGTAGAGGGTTCAATGGTTAGTTTGGTCAATAATATTGAGAGCTTTGGATGGGATAAAGAACTTAATCTCAGATCTGATATCAGAAAAAAAATAATTCATGCCTTACCAATTAGAAGATTTCGAGAGTTAGGAAAAATTGAAGGTGTTGGTAAGCAGACATATAATGATATGTTTAGTTTCTTATATCAATCCGTAAATAAATTTGAGTTTGAGAAAGATAAGCCTAAATCTGCTAATACATTGCAACTTCAGATTCTGGACACAATTA
Organism: Microcystis sp. LSC13-02; assembly: GCA_002282935.1. Lineage (GTDB taxonomy): Bacteria > Cyanobacteriota > Cyanobacteriia > Cyanobacteriales > Microcystaceae > Microcystis. The sequence goes on from MTBT01000056.1 coordinate 828, forward strand.
CTGAAGAAGAGAACTGGCAAGAATCTACCAATCAGTTAAGTTCTCAATTAGAAGCAGTAGGTTTTTATGAAGAACGCACTGAGATCAACACTACTCTTACTACAGAGGAGAATCTAGGAGCTTCTGCAAGTCAGTTAAGTTCTCCATTACAAGCGGAATCTACTACTGAAGAACAGAGAATTATGGGTGCTTCTTGTAATGAAAATTATGATGCTTTCCTGATAATTCTGCCCTATATAGAACAAGCTCTTAGTACAGAGCGTACAAAAGATGAAATTTCTGAAATGTTTAAGCTTCCTAAAAAGTTGGTAGGTGAGTGGTTGGAAGCGGCAGAAAAACTTGGTAAAGTTAAAAAGCTTACACGTCCTGTTAGGTACGTTGCAACGTCGAATCAGTTGCAACAGCAATTAGAGTATGAGTTTGCGGTATAAGCTGTAAACAGGCTAATAACCCTGTTGCATAAGCTGTTAACTATCTATCTAAATTACTCGTTTACCGCCAGATCAAATTGAGGCAGATTCTGTTAAAATGACAGGGGGCGATCAACTGTGATGAATAGATCAAATTCTGATTCTGGAAGGTTAAGAAGTTGACCGTTTTTGACAAGAGGCACTAGGAGCAAGTGTTAGTAAAATTAATATTGATCAACTGCTTACCCTTTAAAATTGTGCCAAAAAGTTTTAGGCTAAATTAGTCCCCAAAAATGATCAATTCTCAATGCCTACTGGTTCTCTTAACGAAATTGTTCACGCAGCCCTAAGTGGTCAAGTGGTTTCTTTTCCCACGGATACAGTTCCCGCTTTAGCGGTTTCTCCCCCCTATTCTTCCCTGATTTTTGCCGCTAAAAAACGGACTTTTGATAAACCCTTAATTCTCATGGCGGCCTCAGCAGCAGATTTATGGGATTATGTCAAGGGAAATCAGGAAGAAAGGGAAATTTGGCAGCAAATGACCGAAAAATACTGGCCTGGGTCTCTAACTTTGGTTTTACCTGCTTCTGAAAAAGTACCAAAAGCTCTTAACCCTAAAAATCCTAGCACGATTGGTATCCGAGTTCCCGCTCATGCGATCGCAAGAGAAATTCTCGGTCGAACTGGTGTTTTAGCGACCACAAGTGCTAATCTGTCAGGACAAGAGCCTTTATTGACTCCATCCGCAATTATGACTACTTTTCCCTCGGTGACGGTGTTAGCGCCCACAGAAAGGCAAGCATGGGGAATAATCAATAGTGGACAACCCTCCACCGTCGCGCGTTGGCAATGTCAAGGATGGGATGTCTTACGACAAGGGGCAGTTTTTCTGTAAATATGGACGATATTGACGCTTTAAAACGGGAATTACAGCAAACTCGCCTCGCTTATCACCTGGCTGTGGCAATTAATCACCTCAAAAGCAGTTTTTTGGGACGGGTTGCCCACGAATTGCGATCGCCATTGAGCAGTATGATCAGTCTCCATCAACTGATTCTCGCCGATCTTTGTGAAAGTCCAGCCGAAGAAAGGGAATTTATTGCCCAAGGACAACTGGCGGGCCGTAAACTGATGGCAATGCTCGATGAGATGATTAATCTCTCCAAACTAGAGTCGGGTACTATACCTCTGGAGCGAGAAATTTTTTCTTTAACTAAACTTTGGGAAGATTGGGCAAGTTTAACCTATTTACAGGCAGCTAATCGCAATATTAAGCTTAAATTTAGCCCTTTAACCGATGATATTGCTATTATTGCCGATTATCAGCGTTTATCCTCCGCTCTTGTCCTTCTCGTTGATGCAGCGATCGCTAACTTAGCGAGTGGCTCTATTTGTATCTCGGTAAGCACTCTTTGCGAGAAAAAAGTCACTATTGTCCTAGAATTTCCGGGGGAAATCCCTCTCTGGCATTTGCCAGAAATTTCCCCTTTGAGTTTAGAATCAAAGCCAGAAGAAGTCAAACAATTTACCCAAGCTCTCGGTCTTTCTCCCGGTCTTAAATTCCAGTTAGCGAAAGGCATTATCGAAGTATCGGGGGGGGAAATGAGCTTAGATCAAATCGATAACAATAGTCAGGACAAGCTCACACGGATCGTTTTTTCTTTACCTCGATCGCTGGATAGGGAAACTCCTCGGTATAACGATTAAATAATACCATCGTCGTCGTGGCATTGCTTTGGAAACCAATGTGCTGGTAAAATTTTTCTTGATTAGTAGTCATCAAATAGACTCTTTCCACCCGATTTATTCGGGGATGGGCCAAAACTGTTTCTACTAATTTACGCCCTAAACCGGCTCCCTGATAATCGGGATGAACAATCACATCCCAAATAGTTGCCCGATAAATGCCGTCAGAAATGGCGCGAGCAAAACCAATTAATTGCCGCTCATTCCACACCGTCACCACTGGATCACTATAGTCAATTGCGGTTGCTAAATCTTCCAAACGGCGATCGATTGCCCAAAATGCGGTTAAATTAAATAATTCTCGTAGTTGCAATAGATCTATCTTGCTTTTATCCTCGTCAAACTGAATCTGACTACAATCAATCATGATACTTCCTTAGTCTAAGACTAAAAAATAGGAGAAGATATTTTTCCGAGAAAGAGGATTCACGCTCGATCGGACTGATTATGAGCAATTTCCCCTAATCTATCTATGTGTTTGATTATACTCAATGCCTCAGATAATCTCTAGTTGATTTATCGTGATTTCTTGACAAGTTATTAATCAGTGATCAGTGATCAGTGATCAGTGATCAGTTATCAGTTATGGTTCTTCGGTTTGTGTGATCAGTTTAACTTACTATAGAAGCGATCAATCTTTGTGTCCTCTGTGTCTCTGTGGTTCCTTCTACTCGCTCGCCAGCAGAACTGTATCTTAGAATACATTTTACCCACCAAACCTAAGAGAGCCGTTCTTCGGTTTGTGTGATGCAACGGACAGGGTTATAAGGAATGAAACTCTTACAGAGAAAGACATTTGGCCATTTTTGTCAATTGTTTTCGCTCTAGAACGAACTAATCAATTAAGTCTCTTGCCAAATAAAGATTTAGTCGATTTATGCCACCCGATCGAACCATACCAAGTAACGAAGAACCTCACTGATTACTGTTTACTGTTTACTGGACGGCTACGCCGTGCCTTTGGCAACACTGAAAAAAGCTTCCCCACACCCCACAGCAATGCTTAACCATCAAAGATCTTCGCCAGTGTCTGTCATTTGTTTAGGGGAAATCCTCTCTGATCTAATTGCCGATCAAAGCGAGCGCTCTATAGAGCAAGTGACTTCTTGGACAACCTATGCCGGGGGTGCGCCGGCAAACGTGGCCTGTGGATTGCGAAAATTGGGCATAAATTCGGCTTTTATCGGTTGTGTGGGCAAAGATCAACGAGGGGAACAGTTAATCGCCTTGCTAGACGCTCTCGGAGTCGATACCACTGGTGTACAGTATCACCCCACCCTACCCACCCGACAAGTTTATGTCACCCGCGATGCTGGGGGAGACAGACATTTTGCGGGTTTTGGCGGCATTAAAACGACGGATTTTGCCGATACTGCCCTTAATGGTGACTTATTAGCCGAAAATATCTTTAAAAATGCCGATTATCTAGTTATGGGAACCCTAGGGTTAGCCTATCCCCCGGCGAGAGCGGCGATGATGCGCGCCCTCGAATTAGCTAAAATTTACGGGGTGAAAGTATTGATCGATATCAACTGGCGGCCGGTTTTTTGGCCTAATCTTGAGGCCGCTGCTGATCGGATTCGAGATTTTATCGTCCAGGCCGATTTGCTCAAATGTAGCGAGGAAGAAGCAGCATGGTTATTTGGCACTGATACCCCCGTCAGAATATCATCACAATACCCCAATTTAGGTGCAATTCTGGTTACTGGCGGCGCAAAAGGTTGTAAATATCATTTAGGCGAAAATGGCGGCACTGTTGAGGCTTTCCCTGGGGAGGTAGTGGATACAACTGGGGCAGGAGATGGCTTTGTAGCTGGTTTTTTAGCTCGTGCTAGTCTTGGAGGCGATCAAATCGGGGAAAATGCCGATTTAGCGCGTAATGCGGTGATTTATGCCTGTGCGGTGGGGGCAATGGTGACAAGGGCGGCAGGAGCGATCGCATCCCAACCGAATCGGGAACAGGTGGAGGAGTTTCTAGCGGCCTTTGACTCCTAGAAATTATACTAAATCCAGTTATTAAAAACTGATTATCTATTCCTCCTTTTGCATGAGTGCCTCTTGCCTTTTGCCTGTCGTGATATATAGCCTATACTCAACGGATTTAGTATTATTTGCCAGTTTTTTGGTCAAACCAGTCTAAAACCCGATTCCATGCCCACCAGCGATCGCTATCGCCCCACTGACGCTGACAGGATAAACTGCTGATATAACCCACATGACCACCGTGGTTGGTTAAGAGTAGATCGACGTGGGGATTATCAGCGATCGCTGCTTGCAGATCGGGAATAACTGCGGGGGAAAAGAGGGGATCATCGGCCGCGTAGAGTATAAAAGTGGGTTTAGTTAAATAGGGTTGAAAGGGCAAGGGACTACTAGCGGCATAATAGTCAAAAACTGTCTTAAATCCTAAGTTTTTAATCACTAATTCTCGATCGAATCCGGCAATCGTGGTGGCGCGAGTAATTGCTTGGGGATCGATATGATCGGGATGAGCTTGATGGATGCGTTTGGCTAACTTGCGTAATTCCCTGGCGATCGCTTTTTCCAAATGTTTCCCCCAGAGATCCTGGACGAGATAGGATAAAGAACGATTAGAGTCTAAATTAGGACAAATTACCGCACCACCACCGATATCGACGGGATCGATCCCCATATCTTCCTGATTCTCTGCCGATTTAATTCCCCACAGGGCCAATTGTCCCCCCAGAGAGTAACCTGTGAACCAAAAAGGAGCAGGACAGCCCATTTTTTGAGCTTGGGTGGCAATATGAATGAAATCTAGCCCTTCATAGATGCCATCGGAGGTGAGAGTCGGGGATAATTCGGCTGTCTTACCGTGGGCGCGCCAATCGAAGAGGACGACTGCGTAGTTTCTCGCTACAGCTTTTCTGCCTAAAATTCTTAAAAACCATTGATTATCTAAGTCTCCCGTGATGCCGTAGGTGCCGATAATTGTTCCCTTCGCTTGCGGGGGAATGGAAACAATCCCGTAGATGGGGACGGCATTGGCCCCGGTGAAAATGGTTTCTTGATAGACTGGTTCGGGAATAGCGATCGTATTTTGCCAGGTTTCTCGCGCTTTTAGGGACACATAGAGAGTCATGGCAAAACCGTTTTTCAGCAATGGGGGCGGAGTGTAGGTGAGATTATCAGTCTTCGTCCTAGGATGGGCAATCATAGTAGCACAGGGGAATCAAAAAGTCAAGAGGGGGAGACAAAAATTAACTTATCGAAAATTTGGGTTAAAACCCCGTCGTTTTACGACGGCTTTAAGCTACAATGGAAAAAGCGATAACCAAGCTAAAAACTGAACC
>MTBT01000057.1 GCA_002282935.1 Microcystis sp. LSC13-02
GGTGCAACCCTGGAAGTTCTTAAGTGCTATATTAAAGATCAAGAAAAGCCGTCGTAAAACGACGGGGTTTTAACCCAAATTTTCGATAACTGATAACTGATAACTGAAATGACCTTTGACCCGTTCCTCGATCGAGCTTGGAATACCGAAGACCTAGAACAAGCGCTTCGAGGTGTCGGCACTATTCAAGAAGAACTCAACTATAATCAGGCGCGCAATTCTCTGAGCAAACTTGTTGAGCGTCTGGATCTTACCTCGATCGAGAAAATTGGTCTAGAAGCGGAGATTGAGCGCCTAGTGGGACTGCTGGAAAAACTCGATCGATCCCTGATTCAAATTGCCGCTTTTGGTCTGGTGGGCCGGGGAAAATCCTCGATTTTAAATGCTCTGGTCGGTCAAGAAATCTTTACAACCGGTCCTCTACACGGAGTTACCCGCACCATTAAAGGGGTAAATTGGCAGTTAAGCAGCGATGATACTTTCCCCAATCTAGCGCGTCTGACCCTGAACGGCCATGGTAATGCTCAGGTGCAATTGCTTGATACTCCCGGTATTGATGAGGTAGATGGGCAAACGAGGGAAATTCTCGCCTGTCAGGTGGCGCAACAGGTGGATTTAATCCTTTTTATCATCTCCGGTGATATGACCAAAGTGGAATTTTCCGCCCTGGCCAAGTTGCGGGAAGCGGGAAAACCGATGATTTTGGTCTTTAATAAAATCGATCAGTATCCCGAAGTCGATCGCCTCGCTATCTATGAGAAAATCGCCTCAGAACGGGTGAAAGAATTACTCTCCCCCGATGAGATTGTTATGGTGGCGGCCTCTCCCCTCCTGGCGGAGATGGTTAAAGGGCAGGATGGACGGCTAAAAACGCAACGATTTCGAGGAAGACCCCAGATAGAAGCCCTGAAACTCAAAATTTTGGAAATTCTAGAGCGAGAGGGTAAATCGCTGGTAGCACTCAATTCTATGCTGTATGCGGACGAGGTAAACGAGCAAATTGTCGCCCGCAAAATGGCTATCCGTGATCGCGGTGCTAATCAATTGATTCAAAAAGCAGTGATGATCAAAGCATCGGCGATCGCTCTTAATCCGGTGACGGTGTTGGATCTGTTTACGGGAGCAGTTATCGATCTAGCCATGATTCTCGCTCTTTCTCGCTTATACGGCATCGATTTAACTCGTCAGGGGGCGATCGCTCTTTTACAAAAAATTGCCCTCAATATGGGAGGCATTAGTGCCAGCGAATTTTTAGCGGTTTTGGGCTTAAGTTCCCTAAAAGGACTGCTTGGCCTCTCGATTCCTGCCACTGGCGGCATTTCTCTCCTTCCCTATACTTCGATCGCCCTAACTCAAGCGGGAGTCGCCGGTGTATCCTGTTACGCGATCGGCCAAGTGACGAAAACCTATCTCGCTAATGGGGCCACTTGGGGGCCCGATGGCCCGAAGGCAGTGGTAGCCAGTATTCTCGATTCCCTCGATGAAACCTCGATTCTCAACCGGATTAAGCGGGAATTAGGCTCAAAATTAGGGGGTGGGGGACTTTTCAGTGATCAGTAAACAGTAAACAGTAATCAGTGAACTGAAGGCAATAGGCAACAGGCAATAGGCTCCAAGAAAGAATCTGGCAATTCTCCTACCTAAAAAGAAGGTTAGAAACTGAGTAGATTCAGGCTTTTAGCTTAACAAATTTGGTTTTAGATTCGGCCCTTGTGAACTGAAAACTCAAATCTGATCACTGATAACTGATCACTGATAACTGATCACTGACTAGATCAATCCAAGAAATGCTTACTATGGACGATCGCCGCTATAATAACTACTGACCCTTGAATTTGATAGATCAGACGATAGGAGTAGGCAGACTTTTCTCGGATGGTATCATCGCTAAATTCGGCGCATTTTTTCGCTTCTAGGGGACAATTTTCTAAAGAATAGCTGATATCAAGAATTCGGCGCACGACGGCCGCCGCGTAGGAAGGGGAATCCCGACTAATATAAGATGCGATCGCATCCACGTCTTCAATTGCTTTGGGCGACCAGACAAGGCGATAATTCACTCGATCAGCCATTTGTTTAAAAGACCCTCAACTTCTTCTTGGGGGATTGTATTCTCTAGAGAGGCAGCGTTCAAACTTTGACGCACCTTCTCCAGAACGTATAAATGATACTGAATATCTTCAATTGAACAATCATCGGGTAATTGATTCAAGAGGGATTCAACTTTTTGTCTAATGCTATTCATACAAGTTTGACCGAAGTTTTTAAGGAAAAGTATAAATTTAAGTTATCTATCAACTATCATCTATCATTTATCATCGGATAGAAAATTATAGTTACGCATCCTATCCTAAGCCATAGTCCCCAGAAAAGCGAGAAAAAGTTAAGAATAGATAAAGCAATTATCTAGCTTTTGTAACATTGGGGCGGGGATACTGCCAAGAATACTTAATAATTCTCCTATCTGCTCAATCTCCGCGACTTTTAGGAATTATTGACCAATAACCATCTAGCAGCCACAAGACCCCCCCCAATCGCAGAAATTTTTTGTTACATTAGTTTACAGTTCCCTCAACGCCCCAGTGGGTTATTAATTTTAATGTCTTCTTCGGTTCCTTCGTCGGATTTTATCCCCTTAATCGGTCAAGAAACAGAAATCTTTAATTGGGCAAAATCCCATTATCGTAACCATACCTTTGCCAAAGATGAAAGAGTAGCCACGCGCCCCGGACTGTTATACTTTGTGGAATCTGGGGCGATTCGTATTGTTGGCAAGGCACAAGTTAACGTTATCGACCAAAAATCCCCCCGTAAACTATCTATTGCCGATAGCGAGGAAGTATTTCTCGGTTTTGTGGGTGCAGGTCAACCCTTTGAGATTTTTTCTCAATTTCCCTTTCAATTACAAGCCCAAGCTCATCTAGACCAAACCGAGTTAGTCTGGTTATACTGGGAAGATCTAGAAAAATGGCCGCAATTGCGATCGGCTGTTATGGAAACTTTTCGCCATCAATACCAGCGTAAGTTATTTTGGTTGAGTATTCTCGGTCAAAAACGCTCCCTCGATCGATTAATGGGGTTCTTGGTTCTATTATTGGAAGAATACGGTCAACCCTGTGTGGAAGGCTATTATCTTCCCTATCCCCTAACTCACGCTCAAATTGCCAGCGCCATCGGCACTACCAGAGTAACAGTAACAAGATTAATCGGTAAATTGCGACAACAAAATTCGATCTTTTTTAAGCAAGATAATCTTATCGGATTGCCCAGTTTATTTTTAAGTCAGAATTAATTTTTCTGCTGCTGGCCTTACTGACTCAAGGTATCAATAAGTAATAGGATGAAATTAACTTCTTGGTTAGGAAAGACAGAAGGCAAGAGCTAGAAAGCTAGTTTGGCTCTAGGTTTTAAAAACCCCACACAAGAAGATTCCTATCACAAATCAGCAACGCCAGAAATCTATTATGACCGCACAAACCCCGCCATCGCTCTCCGTTCTCTACGAGGAAGATTTTGTTCTCTGGACAGAAAAAACCGCCGAACTGTTAAAGCGAAAAGAGTTTGACAGGGTGGACTGGGAAAATCTGATCGAGGAAGTCGAATGGATGGGAAAAAGTGAGCGCCAGGCCGTAGAAAGTTTATTAACTCAACTATTAATTCATCTTTTAAAACTGAGTTATTGGACAGCGGAAAGAGAACGAAACGCGCGTCATTGGCTAGGAGAAATCGCCACTTTTCGAGTGCAACTGCAAAAAAAGATGAAAACCCCAACGCTGAAAAATCATGCCATCAATTCCTTCGCAGAGGCCTATTCGGACGCGAGACAAACCCTAATTGATGGGAGAATTGTCGATAAAAATGCTATTCCCCTAGAGTCTATATTCACTCTCGAACAAGTATTAGATGGGGATTGGTTCCCCATCGATATCGCACCTTTTCTTAGTTAAGACCCACATTCCGCACTTCACTAAGTAGCATAGTAGTATTATGTAAATTTATAGCCAAGGGCAATCACTCTGGCAATAAACATCCGTATTTTTTAGGCAATACTTTTCGTAGTACGGATTAGAGAATGTCAATATTAGTGTATTTAGGGTCTGCTGAAAAAGTTTTTCGGTGGGGGTAGGAGTCAGGAGTCAGGAGTCAGGAGTCAGGAGTTTCAGGCTTTGTTGCCCTTGTTGCACTAACATCGGACTTTAACAGGTCAAAAGCTTTATTTTAAAAGGGTTTTACCATTATTCAGCAAGCCCTATTTAGGCGCAAGAAAATAGAGGAATCAAAATAATCCCCTCAATAGTTAATCAATTATCATCAACCCAATTTACCTAGAGAAAATGAAAATTATAGATAATATTTTTGACAAGAAGAAGGCAGAAATTCTCAAATAAAACTTCTTTCTTTTTTTAAATTGGCGATCTTTTCTTGTCCTTAATTCCTAGAAAATGTCACCTAATAACGTTTGTGATCAACTAATTGGCTGAGAGTCACCACCTGATAACCTCGATCGTGTAATTTAGCTAATAAATTCTTCAGTACGATCGCCGTATTCTCATCTCTTTCGGGGGACCCACCGTGAAGCACTAAAATCGCCCCAGGGAAAATAAATTGCGAGATATACCAAGTGGTAAATTGAGGATGATTCGTTCCTTTTCTGGTATCTAAAGGGATCATGGAAGCGAGGGCAAATCGGGACTCGTAGCCAGGGAATTTCCCCAAAAAAGAGCGCATAGATTGATTATAGAAGGCTTGACCGGGACGATACCAGCGCGGCGCTTGACCGGCAAGACGACTTAAAATATCGTGAGCTTCCCGAAACTGACTGGCAAAAGCGTCGGCAGCCAGTTGACTGGTGCGGAGATCTTGGCTGCCGTGATTAGCGATTTCGTGACCTTGGGCGATTAGACGCTCAATCAAGGTGGAGTTCGGTTGCAGGTGTCCCGTGATCAGAAAAAAAGTCGCCTTGACGGGGCTGGCTTTTTCTCGATTATGAGCGGCGATCGCTGCTAAAATGCGATCGGTGGATTTTCCTTCCGGATCGTTGGGAGTGGGTAGATCATCGATAGTAAGGGCGATAATTTTCTCTCCTGTCGGTTGATAGAAAATTGCCCCGGTCAACAGCCGAGCGACGATCGAGATAATTAATTTGGCAATCCTCATTTGGGGGGTTAAGGGTTGACATCCTCACCGCCGTAAAACGGACGGTGATTCCCAAACCTCACGATTTAGGTTTCTGCTTCTTTCCCTTGCGGGGTTCCGCACCGG
>MTBT01000058.1 GCA_002282935.1 Microcystis sp. LSC13-02
CAACATTTTGCGAAAAGCATTCCCAAATGCGTTTAACCGCTATGGGATAGAGAGGTGCGTAGTTCACCCAAGGAGAATCAATCTCTCGAAGCAAAAGTGAAGGGAATTTCTGAAATGGAATTCAGTCTGTCTATATTTGACTATACTTTTACTAACTATAAGAAGTATAAATGTCAATTGATCGACTTAAATCTTAAACTAAATAATCAAGCCCGAATCGCCCAGTATTGGAGGAACAAAACAACTCGTGAGTATAACTGATTTAATCCAAAAAGGCGGAGTGGCCATGTGGCCGCTGCTTTTTCTGTCTATTTTATCTCTTAGCACTATTATCGAACGAATTTGGTTTTGGAGTCGTACTCTCCTCAGTGAGGGCCAGATTTTAAATCGCATTATGGAATCCGCCATCCGTAACTGGGATTTGGCGGCAAAAGTCGCCGGAGATTCCCGCAATCACCCCATTGGTAGCTATCTTTATGCTCCCCTGCGCTTAGAAAATCCAGATCCAGAGGTTTTTCACTTTGCCCTCGAATCGGCTGCCGATGAACAATTATCCCTAATGAAACGGGGCGATAAAATGCTTGAGGCAGTCGTCGCCCTTTCCCCCCTGTTAGGATTATTAGGGACGGTACTCGGTTTAATTACCTCTTTGGCCGATATTCAATTGAGTGACCTGGGAACTTCCTCGACGGCGGGAGTAACTTTAGGTATTAGTGAAGCTTTAATTTCCACCGCTACCGGCTTAATTGTCGCTATTTTTAGCCTCGCTTTCTATCGTGTTTTTCAGGGACTCTGGTTCAATCAAGCCCGAATTTTTCGCAAGGCCGGCAGTGATTTAGAAATTATCTACCGCCAACGCTGGTTACACCAAGAAGACCAACAATACGCCCTCAGTGCTAACCTAGAAAAACCTCTCGATCGCTAAGTCTCCCCCTTATCAAGCATGGCCGAAACTAAATCTCCTAACCACAAAAAGCCAAAAAGTAGCCATATTACGGCTCGTCCGCTCAAATTATGGCACGATCAACACCGCATTCAAGAGGATGTGCAGGTTAATATCGTTCCCTTGATCGATGTAATTTTCTGTATTCTCACTTTCTTTATTCTCGGTGCAGTGGGATTATCTCGCCAACAGGCTATCAGCCTCGATTTACCGAAAGCTAGTACCGCCACCACCCCGATGCGGGAAATGTTGGTGGTTAGTCTCGATGATTTCGGACAACTCTACGTCGAAAAACAAATGGTGACTCGCGCCCAGCTGTTCGAGGCGATCAAGAATTATCATCAATATAGTCCCAATGGACTGATGGTACTCAATGCCTCCAGAAATGCCAGTTATAACGAAGTGGTTGGGGTTTTAGACCTACTGCGACAGGCAGGCGGTGATCGTGTGGCTTTAGCGACTCTATCGGGGGAGGCTAATAATCCCACCCTGGAAAATAGCAATCCTTTGCCCAATTTGCCGACTAATCCCACCTTGCCCAGTTCACCCAATCCTCTGGGCAGAAATTAACTAGGAATGGATGCGATAGCTGAGTAATTGTTCTTCGAGGGCGGCAATGCGATTGTAGGCCGCCGTCAATTGTGCCGTTAATCGGCGAATTTGGATTTCATCGGCAAAAGAATTATCGCCATTGACAGCTGGGGCTTGTTTGCCACCGTGATCCCGGAGAATATCTTTATGATCGTAGAGGCTATTATCGGATAACTCGGAAAAACCGACCATTTCCAGGGATTCTCGCCGGTAATGACTCGATTTATCCCCAGCTAGGATAGCAATTTGCTGGCTGAGGCTTTCGACAATATCCTGTAGACGCTCGACTTTCCGATCAAGACTGATAATCTGTTGTTGTAGTCCATTCATGCAATTACCTAGAGATAAAGGAGGTTTCCCCTCTATGCTAGGCTCTTGAGGAAATGGACTATAACAATTTATGATTGATTTAACGATCCCTTTACTGCCCTTAACGAAAATATGGCACGGGAAGTCCCCACACGAGAGCGAAGCGGGATGGGGATGTGCCGAGTGCCTCCTTTCCCCTTGATCAAAACCTATGCCACAATGTTTAGGCGTTGTCAGGTGAAGACCCTCGGTTTTACCCTGTGGCTATGTAGGGTTTGCGGCAAACAGTTTTTCGTGGGTGTGGGGTGTGGGGAGAAGGGAGTGCCGGAGCAGGGAGTGGGGAGCAGGGAGAAACAATTCATAACTTGAGAGTTAATCACACTATTAAAAGAGGAATTTAGCCATCAATCTTTACCGAGAAGCCGGATTTACTAACATGGCCAAAGCACAGAGACATTGTGGTTAGACTTAAGCATATTTTGAGACTTTTTAGAATGAAATAGCCCTGGCATCGGTAATAGCACTCGACATAAAAATTAGCTCACCAATCTAGATAAAATTTCTCGATGAATTAAGGCTCGATCGATTAAAAAGGCTTCGGATATTATTTAGGAGGATTATTAGGAGAAAGTGAGGGAAAAAAACCAACTCAAACCGTCAATAATGCCGTGGGAGTGATTTATAACCGATTACATCACTTTCTGATGACTGAATGGGACAAGAAAGGAAAAATATTTGAGCTTGTTAGCTTACATTAATTGTATTCTAATCTTCCTTTGTGTTTAAGTTGCCACATCCCACTGCCACTAACCGGGGTAACTTGTGCAGGTGAAATTAAGGTAAATTTACTGGTGTTGCCGCTTCTATAGCCATCAAATAAAGCAGATACTGTAAACTTTTGAGAAAGGGGAATAGCGTGCTGTTTCGGAAATAGTAAGTAATCTTTTCCTACTGATATGACATAAAATCCATCAGGGGACATATTAGATGTCAAAACCACAGGCTTAATTAGAACCCTAAGATTATTAAGAAGTGCAACAAATGCGGCTTTTCCCGTCACGCCATCTCCTACCTTTTATGTTTTTGGGACTCAGCGACTCAAGGAGCCGATCAATCATCAATCGCCTGAAACTGCCTGGTTTTATAGTGGGGGAAGACCTGAATTAAGAGATGCAGCCACTCATAAAATTATCGCACCCCAAAAGACTGATCCGCCCAATTCCCTCTACGTTATTGTGACGGATTTATATCAACAAAAAGCTCAATGGGAAGACTTAGTAGCACAACTCGATCATTATCTCCTGAAGGATGGTTACGCCGTTGGTATTATCCCAGTCAAAAGTAAATTTTGGGGGGATATTTATGATGTTGGATTAGATAATATTCGTTATCCCAGTGTTAAAACAAATCATCAGCAATTCTCATTTTGAAACGATTTTGCGTTGTTTCAGCGACCTAGAGATTCGTTAAGAATTATTAACCCCTCTAGGTGCAAGGGTTTTACAAATCATCCCTTTTATATCTTAGTGTTAGGTCGCTATTCTCAGGTTAAACAATATTTCGATAAAATCAAATCGGAAAGTCAAAATACAGGACTTAATTTTCCTGCTGAAAATTTTGTTATTTTCTCCACTCAAATTTTTGAAAAACCTGCTTTACTACAAATTAATGTCAATGAACAACCTATCCCTTCATCTTCTTCTCCGACATCAGATAATCCTCAAAAATTAGGAATTAGACGAGTAGAAGTAATTAATGATGGTCAAATAGTGATGAAAAAAGTGGCGAATCCTCAAAATGTAGAACGACTTATTATTCCTAGTCAAACAAGCAATAATATTCCCAAAGAGACTTCTTTAAAATATACACTCAAGTATAGTTCTCTGCCCTATACTTTGCCCCTAGCGAATTCTGCTAGTTATCAACTCAATGGTGATAGTGACTTTAATAACAACACAAAAGAATTTAAAAAACTAGATACTCAAAGTTCACTGATTCCCCTTCAACTAACGAATTGGCAATTTACGGATAATCAATTAGAATTTAATGCTTTAATAAATCTTGACAATAATCCTCAAGGAATTGGCGTTTATCGCTTAATTTTTGATGTGTTTCCCGAAAAAATTTCTGGCTCATCAAGACCGTATCAAGTCCCGTCTTGGTGGAAAAATTGGAGTCTTGGCGAAAACGAAATTTTTGCAGGAGATAGAACTTATATAGCGGTTCTCACACCTGGGGGGCACAGTTAAAGCTTTGCTGATTAAGCTTTTCAGGATTGAAAATGTACCTCTTGTGAACAGGAAACGCTATAATTTACAACCCTTTTTATATAATCTAGCGGAACCTCTACAGAGTTTGAAATACAATCAGAAATTCTTCAAGCTCAAGAGGAGGGTTTTGTGATTACCTTCACCCCCGAGCGCAGACGCGCACGCTAAAAGCAATGAGTTTTAAGGGAGAAGTTAGGCAGGCGCTATCGCTAACGTCAACGTGCCAGGGCAGCCTATCAACAGGCCGAAATCGAACGTCAACGGGCGGAACGTTTAGCGGCGCAATTACGGCAATTGGGTATAAATCCCGATGAAACCCCCTAATCGGCCCAGGAATGACCCCCATCTCTAAAAAACGAAAACCCACACATTCCTATCTCGGTTTGTGTGGGCTGATTGTTCACTTAATTCTAAGATTGAAAGCTTACACTTTGGCGAAATCTAAGACCCTAACTGAGAGTAACACCAGAGCGATCAATAAGTTTGTGAAGAAAAGTCGGCCGAGAAGCGACGTTGAACGGTTTCCCCGTAGCCATTGTCATTGTCAATACCGATTTCAGAAGCACTTCTCTCTAACATCGATTGTTGACGATTTTTGACGGCGTGGTGGTGACGCATCATTAAGGCGCGAGCTTGTTGTTCTGTAGACATAATCATTTCCTCCGATCTGCAAATCGCATTTTGAACTTTTTTAATCACCCACTAATATATATAACATACAATTCTGTATCTATTTTTACAAAATGCCCTAATCCCAGAAAAATTAACAAAACTTTACAATAGGAGTCGATCATCAGGAGTCAGTCTCGATGAAAAAATTTTCACCACCAGAGATGAAAGAGGTTTCCTTCCCTACACCCCACACCCCAATTCATAATTCATAATTCATAATTCCCAAGACATCAATCGCCCTCAGACCTTAATCGAACTAGGTTCATCGACGGCGGCGATAATGCGATGACAACCGGAAAAGGGTTGCGCCCATTGATACTGGTGTTCTAAAGGATTACCCCAACAGAGGCCGAGATATAATTCTGTGCGCGCCACATCTAATTCCGCCCATTCGGACTGGGCGACTAATTCTGCTAGAGAATCGGCAGAAATGGGACGACGGGAGTTAAGCGCCAACCAAAAATTCATATTAGGGGTGATACTGTTCCAAAACTCTAAAACCGAGGCTTTGGCAGCCATGAGAATTTCCTTGTCACCCGCCACGGCAACTAATTGATTTTGACATCCTCACCGCCGTAAACGGACGGTGATTCCCAAACCTCACGATTTAGGTTTCTGCTTCTTTCCCTTGCGGGGTTTCGCAC
>MTBT01000059.1 GCA_002282935.1 Microcystis sp. LSC13-02
CCGCAATAGCGACTCTTGTTCTGGTGTGGGGTAAAATCGAAACGAGTAGGCTTTTTCCATGTCTCACATTTTAGCATATATTTGGTAAATGTGTTAATATTTAACAGTAAAGCCGTCGTTTCACGACGGGGTTTCAGACCCAAATTTTCGATGAAAATTGGGATCTTTCAACGACCTAGAACTATTGTACTACTTGCAAGGCAGGTACTCAGAAGCGGAACCTCTCTATCTAGAAGCGATTAATATTTTCAGGGAAAGATTAGGGGAAAATCATCCCCATACCCAAACCGTTTATCAGAATTATCTAATGATGTTATCGCAATTACCCGAAGCAGAATTAAGATGAATTAGAGTTTAAATGCTTCGGAAAAGAGGGTCTGTAGGCGCACGGATTTTCCATTATACATATAGTATCATGTCAAGTCGCCTTTGTCAAGAGAAATTTTGACAACATCCAGAAAAACGTTATCGTAGGGGTAATTCATGAATTACCCCTACACCTATTACCTAGTCCAGTAACGCACCACCACCATTGACAGTGATTGGAATGATTGAATGATGGACTACAATAATGGATAATTATAGGAGGATGCTGCCTGGACTGTGATTAGGAGAGATTGTTAAATCCCTACAATAATTTTCATTATTTCATCATCAAAAAAAGGATTAATTATGATCAAAAAAATTAAAATCGCCGATGCTCAAACCGATTTACCAAGTCTCGTTAAATCAGTTACAGAAGATAACAAAATTTATGCCATTGAGAATCAGGAGGATTCTGTAATTTTGATTTCCCAAAAAAACTATGAAAGTTTACAAGAAACCATCGAATTACTATCTATTCCCGATTTAAGAGAAAGCTTACAACTATCTTTACAGCAAATTAATGAAAATGAAACCTATTCTTTTGAGGAAGTTTTGGGAGACATTGATTAATGGTTTATGAAGTCAGATTTACCAAAGAAGCCAAAAAAGATGTTGATAAGCTAACCCCTAAACTTAAGAAAAAACTGAAATCAATTATCCAAGATACCCTGAGTATTTCTCCTTATGGTGGCAAAAAATTAGTAGGAGATTTAACGGGTTTCTATTCAATTCGCTTAAGTTATCAAGACAGAATACTTTACACCATTAATGATGAACAGAAGTTAATCTATATTCATCGGACTAAAACCCATTATGGCGAATAAGCTACACCTTGAAAATTCGTGAAAAGAGCGTCTGTAGGCGCACGGCTTTTCCATTATGAATATAATATCATGTCAAGAGGCTTTTGTCAAGAGAAAATTTGACAACATCCAGATTTAGTAAAACGTAGTTAGACAGCAAAAATTTCCGCTTTGACTTGAAGCTAACAATCCGTCGTAACGGACCACCTATCATCGACTGTGGTTGGTATAATTATGTGATGGACTATGATTGATTGCTGATAAAAGGTTGCCGAATACAACATAATCATAGTATTCATTCAATCATTTCAATCACAGTTTAGACTGATTATGTGATGGACTGTGATTGATTATTGATAAAAGTTGGCTAAATACAACACAATCATAGTATTCATTCAATCATTTCAATCACAGTTTAGACTGATTATTTATTCACCCTTTTACCTCTTGCCTTTTGCCTGTCCTCATAAGTAGTCTATACTCAACAGATTTAGTATTATATTATTCCCAAGAAAGGTACAAATCAGCTAAAAATGTTAAGAAAGCGGGGCAATTTTTCTCTATTACCCCGCCCAATTAAGTGAATAATTAATCTGGCAATTTATACTGTTCCACAATCTTTTTAGCATATTCAGGAACATGGTTCGCTAATTTTTCAGGATAATTACGTTTAACATAAAGGTAATTACGGGTAAAGTGAGAATCGATGGAAAAGCGAGCATATTCTAAACCTTTAGGTCCGATTTTTTCAATTACTACTCCCATCATTTTTGCCGCCCACATCGGCAAGGTTACACCTTTATCGTAGGCAGGAATGCTATTTTGTACCGCCTGTTTTCTATCACCACTAGACATAACATCTTGGGTATCTAATTGGTCTTTAACTAACTCTAACATTTCCTTGCCCGTATCATTACGAACGACAATCCATTGCCAGCCAAAAGGCGCGCCCATATAGCCCACAACTAAATCGGCAAGGGAGTTAACATAATCAAAACAAGTCATACAGGAAGGGGCAAAAACATCCTTTAATTTATTAGTCTTTAAGCCAAAAAAGGGAACCATTTCGATCGAGCCGTCTTCGTGTTTAAAGTGTACCCGAAAATCCTGCATAAATTCGTAATGAACCACGGTTTCTGGGGAACGACTGGTAGTTTCTAGAAACTTTTGCAGTCCTGAGCGGGTGACATTATCGACGCAGGGAGTTCCTAAGACATACAATTTTTCTAAGCCTAATTTTTTTTCTACTGCTCTTAGGGCTTGAATTTGACAACCAACTCCGATAACTAATAACCGTTTCATGCCCGATTTTTCAATTTCTTCTAGGACTGATAAATTGGGAGAAAGAGTCGGTTTATTCACTTTAGCGGCGAGAATTTCTTCAGTAGTACGGGCGAGAATCGGTTGCGGTTGAAAGCGATCCTCGGCGGTATTCTGCACACAAACCACCCCTTCTACCAAACCACGATTGAGCATTTCACAGGCAATTGTACTGACAATTCCTGTCCATTGCGCGCCGGGAATAGCTTGTTTTTTCTTGGCAGCCATCATCTCTTGATGAACACCAAAATAGAGATCATTTTCCTGATTTAAGTCGCGACTTTTGCCGTGTGCTTCTGCTTCTAAATCGGCGATTTGTTGATTTAGAAAAGCACAAGCTTCTTTAACATAGTGAATATAATAAGTGTCACAAAGTCCGCACTCGCTACACAATTCTTTGGCAGGACGACGACTATTGGGTTTGAGGGCTTTGGCTTTTAGGTGTGGCGCAAGGGAGGTCATAATCTTAAAAGGCAACTAGGTCAAGAGTTTTTTTCTATCGATCGTTTACCTTACCGCATTCGATCGCTTTGTTACCAATCTTTTTAAAGAAATGTAACGATTACCTGGAATAGGATCAGAGCAAAGCTTCTAAGGTGGCGACGACGGAAGCCGCTAAAGCTTCTAAATCATAACCGCCTTCTAAGCCAAAAAGCAGCGGTTTATTGAGAGTTAAGAGGTATTTCGTTAAAATTCCATAATCTTGTGGTTGTAAACAAATGCCCGCCAGAGGATCCGCTTGATTGGCATCATATCCAGCACCAACAATCACTAAATCTGGTTGAAAATTTTTCAGAAAAGGTAGGACTTGCCCCTCAAAATGTTCTTGATAATCTTTAATGGTACTTCCCGCCGGTAAGGGAATATTCAAAACATTATCAAACTCCCCTTTTTCTCTCGCTTCTCCCGTGCCGGGATAAAAGGGGAATTGATGGAGGGAACAATAGGCAATCTGGGGATGATTTTCGACTATATCCTGGGTGCCATTGCCGTGATGTACGTCCCAATCAAGAATCGCTACTTTTTGCACTCTTTTGTTTTCTAAAGCATAATAGGCGGCAATAGCAGCATTAGAAAACAGACAGAAACCCATGCCATAATTAGAAGTGGCATGATGCCCGGGAGGACGGGCTAAAATAAAGGCAGGATCGCCGGTGGATAAGACTCGATCGACTCCATCTAACCAGCCACTAACCGCTAGTAACGCCACATCGTAACTACGGGCAGAAACGGGAGTATCTGCATCCAATCTTCCACCGCCCCGTTGACAAATTCGCCGCAATCTATCAACATAATCTTGATTATGAACTTGTTTTATCAAAGTGAGTACTTCGTCACGAATTTCGATCGGTGTGGGTAAATGCCATGTTAATTTTGACTGCCATTCTGTTTGTTTTAAAGCTCCGACAATTGCCGTTAAACGCGCCGCTTTTTCGGGATGGTAAATACCTGTATCGTGAGCGAGAAATTCATCGGAATAGATAATCGAGATCATAATCAAATTACTGCTTAACTCGTTGGTTTTTGAGCAACCCAATGGTTTTAATCTATCAGAAAAGCAGCGGCTTGAGCGGCTATAGTGAAAAAACTTTACTGATTGGGCCACTTTTGCCGGATCATGCAATTATCTTTCCCTAAGGTGACAGGAAGCAAAAATGCTGACAAATTTTCGGAAATTTCAGCTAGAAGTTAATGGCATTACTATCAATGGTATCAAAGGTGGGCGCGGTTTTCCGCTGCTTTTGCTTCATGGTTATCCCCAAACCCATCAAATGTGGCATAAAATTGCCCCCCGATTAGCGGCTAATTTTACGGTTATCGCCACGGATCTGCGCGGCTACGGGGATAGCGATAAACCCTTACCCCTAGAGGATTCTAGCAATTATTGCAAGCGAGTCATGGCCCTCGATCAGGTATTGCTGATGGAAAAATTGGGTTATCAGGAGTTTTATCTGATCGGCCATGATCGAGGGGCGCGAGTTTCCCACCGTCTCGCCCTTGATTTTCCCGAAAAGGTCAAAAAACTCGTTTTACTTGATATAGCCCCAACGCTGGCGATGTACGAGGCTACCAATCAAACTTTTGCTACTGCCTACTATCATTGGTTTTTCTTGATTCAGCCTTCCCCTTTTCCTGAAACCCTGATCGCCGCTAATCCCGATTATTATCTGC
Source organism: Microcystis sp. LSC13-02 (assembly GCA_002282935.1). Taxonomy (GTDB): domain Bacteria; phylum Cyanobacteriota; class Cyanobacteriia; order Cyanobacteriales; family Microcystaceae; genus Microcystis. Next base: position 4,662 of record MTBT01000059.1, read on the forward strand.
AACATTGCTTGCAAAGTTGGGGGCGAGATTTTAGCGCTTTTACAGAGGAAGCTTTGGGGGAATATCAGCGTTGTTTTCGAGATTTGAGGACAATAACCGCCACCTGTGCCGATTATCGGGCTGCCGCTACCATCGATTTAGAGCATGATCGTCAGGATTTAGACCGGAAAATTTCCTCCCCCCTCTTGGTTCTTTGGGGAGAAAAAGGTTTCATTGCGCGTCAATACGATGTGATCGCTCTTTGGCAGCAGCGAGCTAATCAAGTCACTGGACAGGCGATCGCCAGTGGTCATTTTTTACCGGAAGAAGCACCGGAAGAGACGGGACAGGCGATCGAGGATTTTCTTCAATAAGTAAAGATATTGACAGCATAATTCTCCCAGTTAGGAGTGAGATTTTTCAATCAATTACCGATCAAATATTATTATGCAAATGCTAAAATATTCCCTGATTGTCCCCATCTATAACGAGGAAGAAACTATTGCCGAACTATATCGCTGGGTGAGTGCCATCATGAATAATTTAGATGGGGAGGTAGAATTAATCCTAGTAAATGATGGTAGTAAAGATAGTTCCTTAAAACTGCTGCGAGAACTGCACAAAGCTGATTTTCGAGTGTGTTATATCAGTTTCGCCCGCAATTTTGGTCATCAAGCGGCGGTGACAGCTGGACTTAATTTTTACCGAGGACAAGTAATTATTGTTTTGGATGCCGACCTGCAAGATCCGCCCGAATTAATTCCCCAAATGATTGAAAAATGGCAAGAGGGGTATCAAGTAGTTTATGCCCAAAGAACCAAAAGAAAACAAGAAAGTTGGTTTAAAAAACTGACGGACTATCTCTTTTATCGTTTGCTTAAAAGACTAGCCGATGTGGATATTCCCGCCGATACAGGAGACTTTTGTTTAATGGATCGTCAGGTAGTAGATCTATTAAATTCTCTCCCAGAAAGAAATCGTTATATTCGTGGGTTGCGCGCTTGGATTGGCTTTCCACAAACTGCGGTTAAATTTGAGCGGGATGCGCGCTTTGCCGGGGAAGTAAAATATACCTTTAGCAAATCATTATCTTTAGCTATTAATAGCCTAGTATCTTTTTCTCGTGTCCCCTTACGTTTTGCTACCTATCTAGGATTATTTTCTGCCCTGATATCTTTGATTATGGCTCTGTTAGTATTGTATTGGCGTTTACAGCAGCCCAACTCACCGATCACTGGTTTTGCCACGATTATGATCGCTATATTTTTTCTGGGTTCTGTACAGCTAATTAGCATCGGAATACTAGGAGAATATATCGGCAGAATTTACGAGGAAGTTAAAGGCAGACCCACCTACACAATTGCTGAGTTAGCTGGCTTACAAATTTCTTGATTCTTGTCAGTAAGAATCGCTAATTTTTTGCTGTTTTGCCCATCTAGATAAAACTTGATCCTCCCTAGCGATCGCTACTCATGCGGCCTTGGCGGAGAGTTTTTGGGTCTTGGAGAATCTCTGGACAATAACGATCGAGCATTCTTTGCCAGCGACGGACAGGATCACAATCCCCGGTGACAGAGACAAGACGACTAAAAACGGAATTTTTTAGCCCAGTTTCACAGAGACGAAATTTCATTTCTGTTAGCTGGACTGATAGCTGATTGGAATCGCTAATAATTTTCTTGCGGATTTGTGGCACCAGGATTTTCTTGGTAGGAAAGGCTGTTACCAAACTCGAATTCCTGTCCGTAGGCTTCCTCTCCGTGTTGAGGCACATCTAACCCTTCTGCTTCCGTATTCGGTTTAACCCGCAGATCCATGAATAAACTGAGAACTTTCAGGATGACAAAAGTACCCACGGCAGCAAAGATATAAGTAGCAGCAACGCCAACAAATTGCGTCCAGACTAAGCCTGGGTTGCCTAATAGTAAACCGTCATTACCCAAGGAATTAACCGATTTAGTCGCAAAAACCCCCGTAAGGATTGCCCCTACCGTTCCACCCACACCATGGACGGGATAGGTATCCAAAGAATCATCAAAGCGCAATTTTGCCCGCAGACTAACCGCAAAAAAACAGCTAAGGGCAGTGATCGAACCAATGATAATCGCCCCGATCGGCAGCACATAGCCGGCAGCGGGAGTAATACCCACTAATCCCCCTAAAAATCCACTAGCAATACCGATCGCCGTCGGTTTACCCCGTAAAATCCATTCTATAAGCATCCATGTCAAACCACCGGCCGAAGCGGCGATCGTGGTATTAACAAAAGCTGTCGTGGCTAGGGAACTAGAGGAAAGCGCGCTACCACCATTAAAACCAAACCAACCGAACCAGAGTAAACCGATACCTAGGAGAACAAAAGGCACATTATGGGGTGCATAGGCTTGGACACCAAAACTACGCCGCGGACCGATCATCCAGGCGGCCACCAGTGCGGAAATCCCGGAACTAATGTGAACAACGGTTCCACCGGCGAAATCCAGCGCCCCAGTGGCTGCCAACCAACCCTTACCCCAAACCCAGTGAGCTAGGGGAGAATAGATAAAGGTGGACCAAAGCAGTAAAAACCAAAAATAGGCTTTAAAGTTGACCCGTTCCACGATCGCACCCGAAATTAAAGCCGGGGTGATGATCGCAAACATCATCTGATAGACCATAAACACTTGATGGGGAACGGTGGGTGCATAACCGATATTGTCAGGTGTGGCCGCAGTGACACCGTTAAGAAAAATCCAATCTAGTCCCCCGATAAAAGCTTCGATCCCTTCGCCAAAACCACTTTTACCCGGGGTGACATCGAAAGCGAGACTATAACCCCAAAGCACCCAAGTTACACCGATGACGCCCATGGCCACCAAACTCATCATCATGGTGTTGAGGACGTTACGGGAACGCACTAAACCCCCATAAAAAAAGGCCAGTCCGGGGGTCATTAATAAAACTAAAGCCGAGGAGATCAGCATCCAAGCTGTATCCCCAGCACTAATCGGATTGGGGGGAGCGGCGGTGATGGTTTCCGCAAAAACTGGGGCAACTCCAAAATTGAATCCCAGTCCCAGCAAAAGTACGGTTATTCCTACGATCTTTTTCATTGACGGTTGCTGCCTAGTAGCAAGATTAATTTTTTCTGTCCGGAAAGAGACAAAAACCGAAAGAGAAAAGGTTTAGAAGGCAATTATAGCCACCGATCGCATCGGGGCGAGGCCTTCTTCCTTTTCTCTTTAACTTTGTCGGGGATAAGTTAATCTATCTTTACAAGGTTTAACCTAACGAGTGCTAGGCGTTTCCATGTCAACACTGGAAGCATAATAGCTACCAGCGACGATATCGGACTCCTTGACGAAACCGCTATAGGCTTCCATGCCGTGTTCGCCTATATCCAGACCTTCCATTTCCTCTTCGGGAGTAACACGAATACCGAGGGTAGCCTTGAGGATTGTCCAAACAATACCACTAACAATCAGGGTAAATGCCCCTACTGCTACAATCCCGATAATTTGGTTAATCAACAGTTGGAATTGACCGGTGATTAAACCGGCATCTTTGTTGAAGATACCGACGGCTAAAGTTCCAAACACACCACAGACGAGGTGAACGGAAGTCGCACCCACCGGGTCATCAATTTTCAGGTTATCGAAGAAACCCACCGAGTAAACCACGACTACGCCGGCGATTAAACCGATGATTGCCGCCGACCAATAGGATACACCATCACAACTGGCAGTAACGGCTACTAAACCGGCCAGAATACCGTTAATAATCATCGAAAGGTCGGGTTTACCATCTTTGAACCAAGCGGTAAGGGTAGCGGCAATGCCACCCGCGGCCCCGGCGAGGTTAGTGGTGACAGCGATATAGGGTACAGTTTCATTAACCGCTAAAGTAGAACCGGGGTTAAAACCAAACCAGCCAATCCAGAGAATTAAACAACCTAGGGTCGCAATACTCATGTTATGGCCGGGTAAGGCACTGGTGCGACCGTTGATGTATTTACCCATTCTCGGGCCGAGAATTGCCGCCCCAGTTAAAGCAGACCAACCACCCACCGAGTGAACCACCGTCGAACCGGCGAAGTCTTTAAAACCAAGGTCGGCTAACCAACCGCCACCCCAAACCCAGTGACCGGTGATCGGGTACATGATACCGACAATAATTAAGCTAAAAACTAGGAAATCGACGAATTTAATCCGTTCTGCCACTGCCCCAGATACAATGGTGGCTGCCGTTCCCGCGAAAGCGACTTGGAACAGGAAGAACACCGAGGTGGGCAAAGAGGCAGGCATGACGTAGGTGGCAGGATCGCTACTGCTAAGGAACCAACCTCCTGTACCGAAAAATTCGTTACTGACAGACCCAAACATCAGCGAGAAACCGATCGCCCAAAATGATATGGTGGAGAGGGCGAAAACGATCAGGTTTTTGGCGAGAACGTTAACGGCGTTTTTCTGGCGACAGAATCCCGTTTCTAGCATCGCAAAACCTGCGTTCATAAAGATCACGAGGATGGAGGCAATTAAAACCCAGATTGTATTGAGGGCGTTTTGGACATCTTCGGGGGTTAAGGGTTTCGCCTCTTGGGCTTGTACGGCTGTGTTCCAAACCACAAAAATAATCGCGGACAAAGGAACACAGGCTAACCAGACAGGGTTAATTTTCGGTAATAAACCGACAAGTTCCCCAGATTTTCGAGCAATTCGTTTCATCGTTAATTCGTTGACTTTGTTGAGTTAGTAGGTCGATTCATTACTTTTGAGAATAATTACCGAGCAATTATGTCCTTTCCACCGCTAAATCCTAGGAACAGGGGTCAATCATTTCAGAAGACCAAACACCTAGGGATTTATCTTGAGGTGTGAGTAGTCAATGTTTTTCGATCTTTGTTTTTTTGATCTGAGATTTCTGTATTCGTTGATACATTTCATTTTAAAATAATAGTGGTGGAGAAGTGATCAAGAATTTAGTTATCAGATGCGAGTTATCAGTTCACTGATTACTTTTTACTGTTTACTGATCACTGAAAAAAGCTCCCCACTGATCAGTTTTTACTGTTTACTGATCACTGATAAAGTCTCCCCTCCTTTGGAGAAATAAACCATGAATCGGGCAACGGAATTCGATCGCACAATGATGCAAAGATGTCTAACCCTTGCTAGACAAGGCTTGGGACGGACTTCTCCTAATCCCTTGGTGGGTTCTGTGATCGTTCAAGAGGGGACAATTATCGGCGAAGGTTTTCACCCGGGGGCCGGACAACCCCATGCGGAAGTTTTCGCCCTGAGACAGGCGGCAGAAAAAGCTCGTGGTGCCACTTTATACGTCAATCTTGAACCCTGTAACCACCATGGACGTACTCCCCCCTGTAGCGAGGCAATTATGCGAGCGGGCATTAAAAAAGTGGTGGTGGGGATGATCGATCCTAATCCCCTGGTGGCGGGGAAAGGTATTCAAAGATTAGAATCGGCAGGCATCGAGACGCTGGTGGGAGTGGAGGAGTCCGAATGTCTTCAACTCAATCAGGGTTTTATCCATCGCATTACCGCTAAAAAACCCTTCGGTATCCTCAAATATGCCATGACTCTCGATGGCAAAATTGCCGCTACTACTGGTCATAGCACTTGGATTACTAGCCCTGCTTCTCGCCAAATAGTCCATCAATTGCGATCGGCCTGTGATGCGATTATCGTCGGCGGTAGCACTGTCCGTCAAGATAATCCTCACCTAACCACTCACGGCCTCTCCGATCATAATCCCCTGCGCGTGGTCATGACTCGATCGCTCGATTTACCCTCCTCCGCCCATCTTTGGGATACCAGTCAATTTCCCACGCTTGTCTATACACAAATTGATTCTAATGTCAAGCTTAAGCAACAATTATTAACAAAAGGCGTGGAAGTGATCGAACTAACCGAGGTGACACCCACTTTAGTGATGGAAAATCTTTATCAGAGGGGATTTTGTCAGGTTTTGTGGGAGTGCGGCGGCGGTTTAAGCGCGGCTGCCATCGCTGAGGGCATGGTACAAAAAATTATCGCTTTTATTGCGCCCAAAATCATCGGGGGAATCAAGGCACCTACTGCCGTGGGTGATTTAGGTTTCCAGTTAATGAGCCAAGCTTTACAGTTAGAAAATGTCACGGTTAATTATCTCAATCCCGATATTGTGATTGAGGGATATCTGCAAATTGAACAGTAGAGCTACTGCAATTCCGCTTCAATCGGATTGCTAAAGTCAAAAAGTGCTAAATAACCCCGATAATCCGGCAATTATCCCTGATTTTTGCGATCGAGTTCTCGAATCCGTTTATCGGTACGGTTATCCCCCTAGAAGAAGTTGGGCAATCGCTCTGTGATCAATAGTGCCATCATCGAGCAAAATAAAAAAGTTAGAATAGTCAAGCCCTTAGTGATTGAACGTATGACGGTACTAGAAAAAGGTAATATCACGATTCATACCGAGAATATCTTCCCTATTATCAAAAAATCTCTCTACACTGACCATGAAATTTTTCTGCGGGAATTGATATCTAATAGTGTGGATGCTATCTCGAAATTAAAAATGGCTTCTTTAGCAGGAGAAGCAAGAGGAGAAGTCCCCGAACCAGAAATTAATATCGCCATCGATAAAGAAAATCGTACTCTATCAATTACCGATAATGGTATCGGGATGACGGGGGAAGAAATCAAGAAATATATTAACCAGGTTGCCTTTTCCAGTGCGGAAGAATTTATCACTAAATACCAAAAATCAGCCAAGGATTTAATCGGTCATTTTGGACTAGGTTTTTATTCGGCTTTTATGGTGGCTAAAAAGGTAGAAATTGATACTCTTTCCTATCAAGAAGGTGCTACCCCTGTCCATTGGTCTTGTGATGGTTCTCCAGAGTTTGAACTAACCGATTCTTCCCGCAGCCAAATCGGCACGACTATCACCCTAACTTTAATGGATGAGGAAGGGGAATATTTAGAACCTGCCCGCATTCGCCAGTTAGTCAAAACCTACTCAGATTTTATGCCCGTTCCCATTAAAATTGATGGGGAAGTGATTAATCAACAACGGGCTTTATGGAAAGAATCTTCTCAAAATCTGACTAAAGAAGACTACCTAGAATTCTATCGTTATCTCTATCCTTTCCAAGAAGAACCTTTACTCTGGGTACATCTGAATACCGATTATCCTTTCTTGCTCAATGGCATTCTTTATTTTCCCAAACTCAGACCGGATGTGGATGTCTCAAAAGGACAATTAAAGTTATTCTGCAATCAGGTTTTTGTCAGCGACCATTGCGAAGAAATTATTCCCGATTTCCTGATGCCCTTGCGAGGAGTTATCGATAGTCCAGATATTCCTTTAAATGTGTCTCGAAGTGCTTTAACCAAAGATCGCACCGTTCGCCGTATTGCCGATTTTATTGCCAAAAAAATTGCTGATCGCCTCAAATCGCTCTATAACGAAGACGCAAAAGAATATATTCGTTGTTGGGTAGATGTGGGAACTTTTATTAAATTTGGTTCCTTGAAAGAGGATAAATTTAAACAACAGGTAGAAGATATTTTAATCTATCGGACTACCTACAAACCCCCAGAAACTGCGGTACAAGTGGAAGTGCAAACCGCTGAAGGTGACGCCTGGCAAGAAGCAACGGCGAAAACTCCCCTAGAAGCGATCGAACAGGAAGGTTATACTACTCTCAAAGCCTACCTAGAACGCCATAAAGAACGCCACGAAAATCGAGTTTTTTACTGTACCGATCCTCGTAGCCAATCCACCTACGTTGAACTCTACAAAAATCAAGGTTTAGAAATCCTTTTCTTTGATTCTTTCATCGATACTAATTACTTTATTCCTTTCCTAGAAAGAGAATACTCTGATGTGAAATTCACCCGGGTTGATTCTGAATTAGACTCGACGCTGCTCGAACAGGATCAAGCTAGTGAAATTATCGATCCCGCTAGTAATAAAACCCGGGCTGAATTGATCAAAGAAATCTTCGCCAAAGCCCTCGATAATTCTCGCATCAATATCAAAACTGAAGCCTTGAAATCCGATGATCCCCAAGGTACTCCCCCGGCAATTGTCTTACTTCCAGAAGCGATGCGACGCTTACAGGAAATGACGGCAATGATGCAACAAAAAGCCATGGCTTTCCCCGAAGAACATATTCTGATGATTAATACTAATCATCCCCTAATTCAACAAATTGTCCAGATTAGTCAGGGAAGTATTGTTACAGGTAGCGGCGAATCTCCATCGGCACAATTAGCGAAAATGCTCTGTCAGCACGTTTATGATTTAGCTTTAATCGCTCAAAAGGGATTTGATGCCGAGGGAATGCAAGCTTTTGTGGAACGTTCCAATCGCGTTCTGACTAAGCTAACCGAAAAGATTTAATCTATTGCCAAACTTTGGCTGTTTCGATATGCTGAGAGTGTGTTAATTCACACTCTTTTTTTTTAGCCCGATAAATATGATCTAGCGATAAGCTATCTTGCAGCCGTCAGCCTTGAATCAGTTATCAGTTATCAGATGTAAGTTTTCAGTTCACTTATACTGTTCACTGTTTACTGTTTACTGTTTACTGTTTACTGAAAAATGCGCTTACCCACCCTCAAATATGAGCGAGGAACCTTAATTCTCCATCCACCACCAAAAGGGAAAAAATGGCTAGATTTTGCCACTTGGGATGATCGTATTGAAAGATTTCGCATTTTGGCACTTCATTATCGTCCTCTGGTGGAAACTCTACAGGAGGAGGGCATTAACTTCCAAGATGAAGCAAAAGCTTTTAACAATTTAGAATTAATTGCCAGTTTTGAACGGGAACCCTACCCCCACCAAACTGAAGCGTTAATCGCTTGGAAAAAATCCCAGAGAAGGGGTGTCATCGTCCTTCCCACCGCTGCCGGCAAAACCTATCTTGCCCAATTAGCTCTACAATCGACTCCCCGGAGTACCTTAATTATCGTGCCGACTATTGATTTAATGCACCAGTGGTATGCCCAGATGTTGGCGGCTTTTCCCGATGCCGAGGTGGGATTATTAGGGGGAGGTTCTAAGGATAATAGTGCTATTTTAATCGCCACCTATCAAAGTGCGGCAATTTATTCAGAAACTCTTGGCAATCGTTACGCTTTTTTGATTTTTGATGAATGTCATCATTTACCATCGGATTTCTTTCGGAAAATAGCGGAAGATTCGATCGCACCCTATCGTTTAGGCTTAACAGCAACACCGGATCGCGGTGATGGTAGTCATCAAGATTTAGATTATCTTATTGGTGCAATTGTTTATCAAAAAAGTCCCCAAGACTTGTCAGGAAAAGCCCTAGCTGATCATGAAATAATTCAAATTAAAGTGAAACTATCTGCCAAAGAACAGGAAAAATATCAAGAAGCAATTAAAATTCGCAATGATTTTTTAAGAAAAAATAATCTCAGTTTGTCTGGTTTAGATGGTTGGCAAAAATTTGTCATGATTAGTGCCAGAAGTAGCGAAGGGCGCCGGGCCATGTTGGCCCACCGGGAGTCGAAGGAAATATCCTCCGGAACCCAGGGAAAATTGCGGGTTTTAGCCGAGTTAATCTGTGAACACCATCCGGAACGAATTTTAATTTTTACCAACGATAATGCCACAGTTTACCGCATTTCCGAGAGCTTTTTAATACCTGCCATAACCCATCAAACTCCCGTGAAAGAACGCCATGAAATCCTGACCCGTTTTCGTCAGGGAGAATACAAAATTCTGGTGACTTCCCATGTTCTTAATGAAGGGGTTGATGTGCCGGAAGCGCGCATCGCGATTATTTTATCGGGAACCGGTTCCACCCGGGAATATATTCAGCGTTTAGGACGGGTTTTAAGAAAAGGTCAACAAGAGGATAAACGGGCGATTTTGTATGAAGTGATAGCCGAAAATACCACGGAGGAAAAAACCTCCCAACGACGACGGGGAGAGCATAAAAATCAAACTAGCTATAAAACCGGTAATCGACAATTGGAATTATTGCCTTCTCCTCCAAAAAAATCTTTTTCTTTCCCGAAAGCTGCCGAATCTTCTACTCCTTGGGTAAGTTCTCCAGAGTCAGAGGAAGAATAGAAAATTTCTCTGGGGGATTTTCCTCTATAATAAAGGTAAAAAATCTGGATTGATACCCCTATGACCGAACTTGCTCAACAAAAATGTCAACCTTATCAATCGGGTTCTTCTCCTATCACTGCCGAGGAAATTACCGCTTTACAGGCTAAAATTCCCGATTGGAATCTCTTAGAATACGAGGGTATTCCCCGTCTGCAAAAACTCTATAAATTTGCCAATTTTCAAGGGGCAATCGCCTTTACTAATGCCGTGGGAGAAGCAGCGGAAAAAGAAGGCCATCACCCCGCTTTATTGACAGAATGGGGTAAAGTTACCGTTTCTTGGTGGACACATGACGTGGGCGGATTACATCAAAATGACTTTATCATGGCTGCCCGTACCGATGATATTTATCGTCAACAAAAGGCTTAATCGTAGGCGCGAATCATCGCTTGGGTTCCCTGTTTAATTCCCTTGCCTTCGTCCAATTCCGCTACTGCTTTAAATAGGGTTTCCGCTAAATCTGTCCCAGGCAGAATTTCCCCGGCTGTCTGGGCAGTTTCTTTGACTAATCGCAAATCTTTTAAGATATGTTCAATCATAAAAGCCGGCTGTAAATCTTGGGCGAGGATTTTTGGTCCCAAATTTTCTAAAGCCCAAGAACCCGCCGCCCCCGTTTTACAGACTTCTATGACTAAATTGGGGTCTAATCCTTGAATTTTTGCCATTTTTAGAGCCTCACACAGCGCCACCATGTGAACCGCCCCCAAGACTTGATTACAGAGTTTTACCGCTTGTCCGTTGCCGATTTCGCCACACCAGCGAATAGTTTTGCCCATGGCGTGAAAACAGGGTAAACAAGTCTGAAAATCCGCTTCTTTCCCTCCCACCATAATAGTTAAAGTGCCGTTTTTCGCCCCAATATCGCCCCCAGAGACGGGAGCATCGAGAAAACGGAGATTGTTTTCCTCTAGCTTTTTACCAATCATCCTAGCGGCTTGAGAGCCAATGGTACTCATATCCACCACCAGAGTTCCCACCGCTGCCGATTCCATCACACCCCCCGCTCCTAAAATTACTGCCTCCACGTCAGGCACATCCCCGACGCAGGTAAAGACAATCTCGGCATCCCTGACGGCGGCGGCAATACTAGAACAAATGTTCGCACCAGCTGCCCCGGCAATGGTTATTCCAGGGGCCTCTGGGGTACGATTCCAAGCATTAACAGCAAAACCTCGACCGACAAGATTAGTCGTCATCGGCGCTCCCATTACTCCTAATCCTAAAAAGGCAATTTTTTGACTCATGATTTTGGCAATAATAGGGAACAGGCAGAGTGAACTGAAAACTAAAATCTGATAACTGATAACTGATAACTGATAACTGATAACTGATAACTGATAACTGATAACTGTTTTAGGATTCTACCATTTGTAGAAATTGGGCTTCTGAAAGGGTTTTAATGCCTAATTTTTGAGCCTTTTTGAGTTTCTCACCGGGGGCTTTACCGAGGAGAATATAATCAGTGTTCACACTGGGGGAACTGGTAACAGTACCACCGACATTAATAATCAATGATTTCGCTTCCTCGCGACTGATTTTGCCGAAGGTTCCTAGTATAACTACGCTTTTTCCCCTGAGGGGATTTTCTGCGGATTCTTGACTCGTTTGGACTATCTCCGCTGGGGGTTGCACTTCTAAACTTGTATCGGCAACTGTGATTTTTTCTGCTGCTACTACAGGAGTTTCCTCGGCAATCACCGGGGGAGTTTCCGGTTCTTCTACTACAGGAGTTTCCTCGGCAATCACCGGGGGAGTTTCCGGTTCTTCTACTACAGGAGTTTCACTAATAATTGCTTCTGGTTCATTAGTGGTAATAGGGGCAGTTTGTTGAGAGAAATCGTCTCTTTCTTGTTGTAGTTTTTGAATTTGAACCTCTAAAGCGGCGATTTCTTTTTGCTTAGTTGCTAACTCACCCTCAAACTTAATTTTTTCCTTTTCTAAAGCTTTAGCTGCCGTTTTTTTGACTTCTAAATCTTGAGTTAGTTGGCGATTTTGTTGGCTTAATTCCTCGATATGACGGGAAGTTGTGGTTTCTAATTGGTCTTTTTCGGCACTTAACTGGTGTAGTTGAATCTCTAAATTAGAAATGTTTTCCCGATAAGTTTCTAGCTGTTGCGGTAACTGGTTTAATTCCTGTAATTGCCCTTCTAAATGAGCAATTGTTGCCTGAGAATCGGCCAATTGTTGCGGTAACTGGGTTAATTCCTGTAATTGCCCTTCCTGTAATTGCCCTTCTAAATGAGCAATTTTTTCGGCAGCAGTGCTTAATTGTGCCGATAATTCTCCTTTCTGGGCTGCTAAAGCTTGTAACTCCAGTTTAGCTGCTTCGAGACGAGCGCCGAGACTGTCCTTTTCGGCGGTTATGGCTGTCACTTGAGCGACGGTTTCTTGCAGTTTTATAGTTAAATTGTCGCATTCTTGGCCTAAAGAGAGCGATCGAGTTTGACTTGCGGCTAAATCTTCGCTGAGAGACTTTTTTTCCTGCTCTAACCCGGTAATTTGACCCTGTAAGCTGGCTATTTCCTGCTGTCCTTGCTCATACTGTTCTGTTTGGTGAGCCAGATTCTGTTCTAAGGTTTGAATTTGACCTTGCAAGCTGGGAATTTGAGCAGCTAAATCGCTTAATTCTTGGTTTTTATGCTCTAAATCGACCACTTTCGCCTTTAATTCCTCGGCTTTTTCTAGCTCTTGCTGTAAGAGAGTTTTATCCTGTTCTAGGGTCTGAATTTGACTATAGAGAGAGTTGCTCTGTTTTTTGGTCAAATCAAATTGACGGTTAATTTCGCCTTTTTGCTGCTCTAAAGTTTGAATCTGTGCCTCTAGGCTAGTAATTTGGGCTTTTTCTGCCTCTAATTGCTCCATCAGACCAGCTTTCTCCGCTTCTATTTCCTTAGCGGTGGTTTTCAGTTGTTCAATTTCACTCTCACCTATCTGCACAGCTTGCTGGAGGGAGTGGAGAGAATTTTCTAAATCCGTAGCTTTGTGCTGTAATTGGGCGGAATGTTGTTCTATGTGAATGATTTTGGCGTGCAGCTGCTGATTTTCATCTTTTAAGTCTGATTGCGCCACGTCTAAACCCTTGACTTGAGCCAACAAATCTGAGTTACTTTGCTGTAATTGCGCTTGTGCGGCTAAAAGGGAGGTATTTTTGCTGACGAGACTAGAGCGCGACCAGAGGAATAGTCCTCCGAAAACAGCACTTAAACCTAATCCTTCATAAATTAATTCGTTGAGCATATCTACCCTCCTAGACAAGCGAAAAACAGTCACCTAACCGAACTGATGCGGCAATTTTGGTTATAGACCTACATCTCTACTTATATCAGTTACGGGGTACATTCGGGGGAAGGGGGGAAAAGTCACTTCTTTTATCCCAGGGTACAAAGGTGATTTAGCTGTTCGCGTTATGTTAACTTGTATCTGATCCAGTTCTTGGGTGATTTCCTGGTCAATTTCTTTCAGATGATCAAAATAGTAGCCCATGGCCGCAGGAGCTATGGTTGATAATTATCCATTGTCAATTGTCCATTATCCATTCAAAAATGCGATCGCCTTTTGACCTTTGACCCCTTCCCCTTGAACTGCGATCGCTGATTAGTTGATAGTCAATAATTGATTGAAAAAACACGGATGAGAAGCTGGGGACATTTCTTCTCTGCCAAGTCGCTAGAATGGGACTAGAGTTCTCAAGCTTGAAGAATCTTCCTATGTCAGACGCTGTAACGATCGCCGATATTTACAAGTTATTTGAAAGAACTGAGGCCCAATTTGCTGAGTTTCAAAAGGAAGCTGATCGCCGCAGTGCCGAAGCTGATCGCCGCAGTGCCGAAGCTGATCGCCGCAGTGCCGAAGCTGATCGCCGCAGAGAGGAAGCTAATCGCACGATGGAAGAATTAAAAAAACAGGTACAAGAAACGACCAAAGCTGTTAATAACCTAACAACGCGCTGGGGCAGATTCGTTGAAGAAATGGTAGAGCCTGCGGTTGTGCGTTTATTTCAGGAACGGGGCATTGATGTCACCCAAACGATGAGTCGCTTGAAAAGTAAGCGTCCTGGGGCGGCAATGGAGATTGATATTGTGGCGGTGAATGGGAGTGAGTTGGTGGCTGTGGAATGTAAATCTCGACTGTCGAGGGATGATGTAGATGATTTTGTCAGCCGATTACAGCGATTTAAGGTTGCTTTCCCCCAATTTCGAGAGTTTCGGGTTTATGGGGCAGTGGCAGGCATTGAAATTGATCAGGGGATAGATGTCTATGCCTATCGGCGCGGTTTGTTTGTGATTAAGCAATCGGGGGAAACGGTTAAAATTATTAATGATGTTCAGTTTCAACCTTTGGGTTTTGCTGAAGGTGTTTAATCTCTTTTTTAAGAAGGCGTAATTTTGCGATTGCCCTTTTAGTTAATAATGAATAGTTGATAATGTAAACTGTCAGGAGTCATTTTGGAAACCATCATGGAAATAAAAAACATTAAACAAAAAGCCAGAAATTTAATCGATAAATTGCCAGAAATTCTACAGGGGATGATACACAGGTAAATTCAATGTAATTTATTATGTTTAATTAATAGTAATAGAATTGGTGCGTTACGGCGGCTTGTTAGTCTTATTTTATTATCCAAATTAGTAACCGCAAACACGCAGCCTACACTCTACAGCAGCTTAACAGGAGTCGCACTCATGGTTCTGGTATTTGTAAATCTCGACAAATTTTTCGCGTCAAGAATTCATTGATTTCACGATGGCGCGGAATAGCTGAAGATTTCTGATGGACACGATTTACATAAATCGTATGATTGCCGCCTTCTCTTAAGAATTCACAGCCATAAGTTTCTAAATGACGAATTAAGTTTATGCGTTTCATGCAGCCCAGAAAGTAACAGACTCTCGAATCACTTCTTGTCCTTGCAGTTGCTCTTCAGCTAACATACGATTAGCTTCTAAAACTAGCTCAATTGCTTCTTCTAAATTGCTTCTAGTTTCTTCTAGAGTCTCTCCTTGAGTATTAGCTCCTGGCAATTCTTCGACAAAACCAATATAGCCTTCGGGAACTTTCTGGAATATTTTTGTTAGTTTTAGTTGCATGATTTACCTCAGAATTTTAAATTATATAACCCACTATCATTAAAGTTAGCGGTGCGTTACGGCTGCTGAAGTGAAGCTAACGATATAATCGGATACAGCCCAAGCTGCATAATTAAGAGCCTGACGAGTATCTTCCTCCTCCAACTCTGGATAAGCCTCTAAGATTTCCTGAATAGATAACTGACTAGCCAACAGTTTCAAAACAAATCCTACAGTGATACGCATTCCTCGAATCGTTGGCTGTCCAAGACATATTTGTGGATTAACAGTAATACGGTCTAACTCTTTAATCACCGTGGAACTCCTGAGATAAACTCCTCCTATATTGTTACATACAGCAATGAATGTTGAGCAAGTTTCTGCGTCGCTGCGTGTGAATTAAGCGGTGACGAGAGTAAATATGTTACTCCGGGCTGTAAGCTTGGCTCCTCGTCCTTTTTCTCATAAAGCTATCTATTCACCGCCCATGGGAAGATATCGTATTCAATCACAGCTTCATAGCCTTAACAGCATTTATCCACCAAATAACACCAATCACGGGTTGAGGTTTCGTTGAGGACATCGAGAGGGAAAAGCCTTTTTGGATATTCTGAGCGTTAGCGGTGGTTTTAGAATACACCATCTCTAGGAGCCTATCTTGCTATAATGTAAACTGTCAGGAGTCATTTTGGAAACCATCATGGAAATAAAAAACATTAAACAAAAAGCCAGAAATTTAATCGATAAATTGCCGGATAATTCTACATGGGATGATTTGATGTATGAGATTTATATGAGACAGGCAATTGAAGCAGGATTAGCCGATAGTGAGGAGGAAAAGGTTATTTCTGTGGCAGAAGTACGCACTAAGTTCAAGCTAGAGCCATGAAAGTTTTCTGGACAGAAACCGCCGTTAATCATTTATCAGCCATCTACAACTACATATCACAAAACTCCCCTCAATATGCTCAAAGACTGGTTGAAAGATTGACTAGACGCTCAGAACAGATCGCTAATTTTCCCTTTTCGGGTCGAATTGTTCCAGAGTTTGAAACTGAGCAGCTCCGAGAAGTTATCGAGGGTTCTTATCGCATAATTTATTATATCAAGCCTGAGCAAATCGATGTTATTGCGGTACTTCATGCAGCCCGAAACATTGAAAATCCACAGGACTAACGATAATCCAAGACCATTGGGGGAGTAAATTACTGGCAGCAGTGAAGATTACCAAAAAGGGCAAGAAAGAACCACAAAGGCACAAAGAACACAAAGATTTTCTTGCTCATAACTTTCTAGCAGGAAGCATACTACAAAAAAATCGGGGCGATGGTTGACCCCTCGGTGACAGGTATCGGAATCCCAGAACTATCGAAGGGCGCACCCGATAATCTAGCTTAGGGGTTAGCATTCCACTTGGATTATTCTGGTAAAGTAGTCCAAAAATCCTCAAATTCCCACAATAACTGATGATGACGAACCATGTCATTATGATATCCCCTGTTATATAAGTCTTGGGTAAAACATCTGACAGGAAATTGGCCTTCTGTGGCCTCCTCTTTAGAAATATTTTTAGTTATCCATTCTGGTAAATTATTATGTCCCCAGTGCTTCCAATTGACTATCTTATCGAATTTAGCGGAAAAAATGGATGTTAAAATTCTCCTGATTCTATTTTCGCTAAGTTCTAACGAGTCATCTGCCCTGAGAAATTCTAATAGTTTTTCCTTAACTTGTTCTGAGGGTAATATTCTCAAATCCTCACCTTCATCGTAATAAAAATAATTAGAGCTGATAATTGTTCTACAGACATCTATTGTCATTAACTCTTTTATTTTTTCCTGTGAGCCATATTTAATATCAAACAAAGTTGCACCTAAATCTTTCCAGATTCGCTTCTGCACACTAAAACTAAATTTTCCACAACTATATTTAATCCATAATTCGTCAACTTTCTTTATTTCCTCAACTGGGAAATTTTCTCTAATTTTATAAACTTTTCGGTTGCCTTTAATAACAAGAAACTGATATAGAATCCAAGCTGTCTCTTCATCAGCAGATTTCCAATCCTCTTTTTTTAAAAACTCATCTAGCTTACTATATAAATGTGTAGGAGATATTTGAAAATTAGCTTTTAAAAGTTGCCTTTCTAGGGCTGAATCAATTATTTCACTGCCATTACGGTTACTCTGTTTATTTGGAATCATAACAGAAAGCATCAAATAAAATCCTTGTCTAAATCGGTGAATATTTTCTTGATCAGCAAATGACAAGCGGAAAATCTCTGCCCATCTTTCCTCGTTTTTGTTCTGTTCATTTCCCCATAGTTCAGTTAAAATCTTGGCTGCTGTTGCCGCTAAAGCAGAAAGCTTACTTGCATCTTTGGGAAGCTCGATATGGGGGTTAATATGTTTGATGTGAGAGGCTCGGTAGAGGGTTTCTCTGTCGTCATTGCAGATTACCTCGATCAAGCCTTTATCCTGTGCTTGTTGTAATTTTTTCTGATAGTTGGGAACAGATTGACAAACCGCTTCTAAAGTAGCAAAAGGGACAGGGAGGTTATAAATAAGACAATTACTGACCACTTTTTCAAGAGCTTCATCCGTCAAGAGTTGAGGTTTTTCTTCTAACCGCCAGACTATCTTATCGCGCCAAGTAACATCGGATTCATTCTCAAATGACCGCAACTTTGTATCTATATTCCCTGAACTTAAAACCTCATTATTGAGCCATTCCAACAGACGGGGGTTGCCATCAGCAAGATTTAAAGCTCTTTCTATGTAGTTTTTATCAATCTTACCCGAACTAAAATGCTCTAACCGCCGCAGTTTCTTTTCTAAATCGGACTCTTTGTATTTGAAAGAGGGCAAAGACTTCAGATGATAAAATTTCTCTAATAGAGGGGAATTAAAGGTATAGCGCGAGGTAATAATCAGGCGATGATAGTAATTAGTTTCCTGTATCGCCCAAACTAGAGCTTGTAATAGGGGAGCTACCCCTGCTTTAAGGATATAGTCATCACTAGATGAAAGGCATTCCAAGTTCCACTCGAAATCATCGAGGATGAGCAAAAAAGGCTGGTTTAACTGAACAAAAACATCCCTTAAGCGATAGTCTAGCTCCTCATTAGAATCCAGAAGGATTTGACGTTGTGAACGATCTAATTTTTTAGCTAGGGTATTAACCAAGCTAGTTTGATCAATTTGTTGATGCCAGACAAGCTTAGTATAGTCTGGAAGGCGATCGCACAGACGAGCGGCGAGGGTACTTTTCCCGTTACCACCAAAACCTTGCAGAAAAACGCCGGCCTTATGAATTGCTTTAGGATTATCAAAGGGTTTTTTCAGCACTTGCAAGCAATCCTGAAGATCACGGCGGCGACCGATAAAAGTTTCCCGTGTGGCTACCCGCAAATATTTCGTTTCTGAGTCCACAAATTGGTCAACAAAGGATACGGGAGGTAAAGGTTTTGTCTGTCCTCTCTTTACCAAAGCTTCTGGGATACTTTCCCGGACATAAAGGCGTAAACAATGCCAATCCCTCGCCTGATTCCCCAATAATTTCTGATAGGCAAAAGCTAACGACTCGCTTAAAGTAAAGCCTTGGGAAAGCTTTTCGTAGAGGATGGCCGCCGTGTCAGCAGCTTCGTTATCCCTGACGGGTTGACCCCACCCCAAAACAGCTTTAGCCCCATTTTCTAATAACTTCTCGGCCATCGAAAGGATCTCATCACCATCGGAGTAGCCTGTCCGACACCCTGATAAAAACAAAAGCTTGGGTAAATTAAACTGTAATTCTCTGGCAATATCTTCGGCGCTGGTATCTTGCCTATCTCCGTATTCCGTCTCGGTAATAAAATAGGGTTTCTGATCCTTGATGGTGGCGTGTCCGCTCAAGTGGATAACATCGAAATATTCCCTATCTTTACTGGCTATCAATTCGCCTAATTCTTGAATACAGCCGCTCTCTTCAACGGTTAAAGATAGGGGTTTTCCTCTAGTTGCTTTGAGGATCTTCCCTTCTTCTGCCTCAAAGTCTAGTATAGGCGTTACACCCTTAGCAGAACTTGCCATGAAAACTACATTTAAGGCTCGATCCTGCGGGTTGTTGTCCACAGTTAACAGCCTTTCATTACCGGTTTTCATCCACCGCAGGGGAACAATAGCGGGATACTTAGACACCAGAAAACCCTGACCATCGTGTAATAATTCCCAGGGTAGATGGACTAATCCGTTGCTGGTGCTGATAGCCAGAACTATTTTCTCTCCCCGGTGGCTATCTAATTCGCTCTGGAGGATGCGCTCCGTACCATCTAACCATCGGTACAAACCTTGTCCTGTTTTGCTGTGATCTTCCGGTAAACGGGTATAGTAATCGGTGACAGCCTTTTCACTTAGGTTGTCTATTTCATTCAGGAATCTTGTGTAGGTACGGGTTTGGTTAGGGTTATCCCAGAAAAATCGGAACTCAACGCTATTGCTACCGCTCTCCTGATGATCAATATGCAGTATCTTCATTTTTCTTGTTCCAAGAGTTTTTGTAGTTGCTCTAGGGTAGCATCTTTGAGCAGCAGGCGATCGCCGTTTTTGCTGACAATCAACACCCGTTCGATCTTCGGGGTTTCAGGAGAGTCAATTTTTCGCTTTAATTGGTAAAATTTCTCAGCGATGGCGATTGTTCCGCTAATAATGCCGATGATGGTGGCGATGGTAGCAAGGGTTCCCTCTCTCTCCACTTCAGAGATAACTTCGTAGCTGCCTTGCACCCCTTCCATCTCTAGGATATCCTGAGCAACTTTGATAGCATCGGCTCCTTGAATTTCTATCTGCATCAGTTTTGTTCCTCCTGTAAGTACCCAAGCAAAATGATGCTAAATCCGTTTATTAAAAACTGATTATCTATTCCACCTTTTGCTTGTCCTGATATCTAGCCTATACTCAACGAATTTAGCACGAAACCCAACCAATGTCCTATTATCAAATAATTATAAATGATTTTGCCTGGTTATTGGATGGGGTGTTGGGTAACAGTCGTCAACCCAACCTACCTTCCGCGCTTTCTAGCTGTCGGTTCTAAGAGTTAGATTACCAAGTACAAGCTGAGCTAAGTCATCAGCTTTCTTTGATTGTTCTGCCGCCAATGTCCTTAGCGTAAACTCTTGTTCGACAGCATCTCCAATTTGTGTTTGAATCTCTTCTGGGGGAACAATTATTTGTAATTCTAGTAATCTAGACGGGCTAATTCTCTGTCGCCCCGTTGCACCAGTAACGTTTGCTGTCGCTTGTCGGGTAAAATGATCAGAACGTAAAGCCCGAAAAAGGTAATAAAGATTAATCTCGGCTTGTGATTTTTTTCGCAAAACAATAAATTCAGTTGAAGCTACTGCGTTAGTTACATCTTGAGTTACTAGCGCAATCTTTTTGTTGGCCAAGCTGGGCATGATCTTGGCGAAGAGAATATCATTCTTTTGAAAGCGATGTTTTGTACTTCCAATCTCATTTCCTTGATTAAGTTTAAGAGTTAATATATAGCCATAAATATCATCTACTTCTCGTAAATCTATATATTCAAATATTTGACCAGCATATCTACTAGAGCGTGGATTAACGCTTCTTGATACAACATCTACAAAGTTTCCTAAAGGCTGCTGTTCAAACTCACCTATTTGCTCATGCAAATATTGTGTATAAGCTGCACCAGCATCAACTGTATCGATACTACGGGCTGATTCTTCAGTGATTGTTAATATTAAAGGGTCTGGTTTAATTAACTCGATAGTCATTGCAGTTCTAGTTTTACTCTATGATAGGCTTCCGCGATAACAGGTAAATCATTGAGATCAGTTTCTCTATAATATTTTGAGGTAATGTCATAGCCAACGTGTTCTGCTTGTGCTAAAAAACGCTTTTTATTGTCTCCAGTAGTCTTCTTGAGATACAAAACACAGGTTCTAGCATTAGACCCCCCAAACGGCTTAAATGATCCGACAGGTAAGCTTATACAACCATGAATATGTGTACGAGATTTCACAAAGTTGCGAACTTCAGTCTCGGAAACTCCGCTGGCAACACCATGGGGCAAAATAACTAGCAAACGTCCAGTTTCAGGCTTTAATAGTCGAATTGCTCTCTCAAGAACCAAATAGTCTGAACCTTGAGCAGCTTTACCTCGTCCTAGATAATACCGGTTTAAAGTAGCAGAATCTTCATAGGGTATATTGAACGGGGGATTAATGAGAATTACATCAAACATTGCTGCGTTATTTTGCTCAATATTTAAAAA
The DNA here is from genome assembly GCA_002282935.1 of Microcystis sp. LSC13-02. Classification (GTDB taxonomy): domain Bacteria; phylum Cyanobacteriota; class Cyanobacteriia; order Cyanobacteriales; family Microcystaceae; genus Microcystis. The sequence continues at coordinate 26,120 of MTBT01000059.1, forward strand.
ATCAGTTCTGCGTCCATCTGTATTCTCAAAAACATCTTCTCTAATTGAATCTCCTGTATAAATATGTTCATAGCCATCACCATGTAAAATCATATTTATTCGACATAAAGTGGCTAACCGAGGATTTATCTCAATTCCCCATAGATTATTCGTGACAAGATTACTAACTAAATGATCTTTTTCATCTTGGCTAGAATCAAGAAATCGAATTTTTTTGCGGACATTAATAAACGCTCTAATAAGAAAGCCACCACTTCCGCATGATAAATCAAGGACTTTTTCTCCAATTTTTATATCAGCTATCTCAACCATGAACTCAACTAATTGTCTTGGGGTTAAATACTGTCCTAAGTCCCCTCGGAGTGTTCCAGTAAGAAAGGCTTCATAAACAGAACCAACTACATCTCCTCCTGCTCCAGCCAAGCCAAGTGGTGTCTTAAAACCATAAAGACCAAAAGGCTCTAATTCACGAACAATTTTTTCAACAGTTTCGTTGCTTCTAATTTGAATTTTAGTTCCCGTAGGGAATACATTAAAAGTCTGTTTTGCGTCAGTAAACATTTGCTGTAAAGCAGCTAGAGGTCCACTGCCAAGAAGCCAGGAAGATGTAAAGCGATTGGGTGCAAGGCCTTCAGCATCTCTTTTCTCTTCGTTAAACTTACAAGTGAGAATTTTAGTTAGCTCATCAAATGCAGACTCGGCAATGAGTCCTTCTTTAGCTAACTCTTTTCGACATTCCCTAAATGCTATTTCTAAGTCACCTTTATTTTCAATAGTTACTAAAAGTCGCTCAGCAGCTTGTCGCTTTTCCAATTGAACTACATTGCTAGAGACAGTAAGTATTGTGCTTTCAAGCTCTTGCGGTTCAGGAACGGATTCTAATCCGCCAATATCGTCTCTATCCAAATAATAAATCTCCCAATCACGTCCATTAGTCAGAACTGCAATTGGTGTAGATGGTTCAAGAAGTTGAGCATAGGAAAGCGCTTGGTTAACATCCTCCTCGCTCAATCGATGCTGAATACGCTTGGTTTCAACCACAAGAGCCGGACGTTCCCCAATATAAACAACGATATCAGCTTGTTTTCTAAATCTATGTCCTGAAGTTCCAGTGATTGAGACTTTTCGACGTATCTGGTTCCTGTCGTAACCAAGCCTCATTATGAAAGGAATAACAACATTCTCAGCACAGTCGTCCTCAGAGTTCAACGGTGGTGCTTTGCGAAAAATGTCATCTAAGATAGCCTGTTTATTCAACGGCATAATAATCTATACACCTATGGGTTACACGATAACTAAGCCTACTGCAAACCAGAGCAGTAGGTAAATAGCTTAAACCGTTGCGTTGCTGTTACAGGCAATACTACTATTAACCAGCTTAGTTGGGGAAAAAATCTCAATTACTATCAATGGTTAACCTAAGAAAATATTTCAGTCTCTCCGTCGGGAAATAACCTATTAGAGACTGAAAAATCTTAGTCATTCCATTCCCCTTTGGGGGGTACGGGAGGATTGCGTCGAAGATGGCGGGTTAAGTCCTCATCCGGTTCCCTTTCCCCTCTTAGCCACTGTTTAATCGCTGTTTCGATAATGCGACTAGGATCGTTAGTCAGGTGTTTAATCTGTTCTAAAACTTCCGAGTCAAGGTGAATAGCGATTTCAACTTTCTCGGCCGTGCGCTGAGTCGGTGTAGCATTTTCGTTCATAAGCTCTATTAATGATTGCTATCTATCATTCTACCCGTCAGTCGAGGATTCTTATCCAAGAGTTTATCTATGGTAATCCGATTTGGACAAATCTTACATCTTCTCCCTAGCCATTGCCCTTTCCCTGATTTCGTCAGCATAATCAAGCCTACCATAGTTTCCTGTGGATGCCGAGAGGGGAATCCAAGGCCGAAACCATGACTATACTTGCAGTTTAGCTTTTTTTATCTTTACCGAAAAATTGGGTTTAAAGCCTCGCCCTTTTAGGACGGCTTTGTGTTAAACTGATTGGTAAGCGGAAAATCAGATGTGTAGTCGTGACACGCGAACTGACCGTTGGACAAAAGCTAGTGTCACCAACCCATTTCGGGTTGCCCCAATACCTCACTGCTCTAATCAAAAAAAGTACGGCATAGGTGGGAGATAAAAAAAATTAAATAGGGTAGGGCATACCCGAATTTACGCTTGGGGAGTAGTCCCTAAGAGTGCTTGCCTTGTAGGTGTAGTCGGACTAGAC
>MTBT01000060.1 GCA_002282935.1 Microcystis sp. LSC13-02
TTTCCATGGGGAGCATTTTAGCATATATTCCGTAAATGTGCTAATATTTAACGGTAAAGCCGTCGTAGAACGACGGGGTTTCAGACCCAAATTTTCGATGACACCACGCTCGCTCACCGTTTTACTGCTTTCTGTTCTCTTCTGGCTGTCTAGCTGGCTTATCATCCCTACTGCTCAAGCTTTAACCCCAATTCAACTATTAGATGTATCTTATAAAGAATGTCCCCCCGAATTAGCCGAGGGGAGTGTCACCAGTGGGGGAACCAGTTTTCCGGCTAATTGTTTTTTAATCACCGGCAAAGCTAAAAATAATTCTGGAAAAACCGTCTATGATGCCGATGTTTTTGGTCGGATTTACGATGCTAACGGGGAACCAGCTTTACAAAATCGTAGCCGAGTCGGGGCAATTCCAGAAGTGCCACCGGGGATTAGTGATTTCGAGATCAGAATTTCTGTTTCTACCAATCAACCAACCCCCTTGCGACTGGAAAAATTCAAAGCTTCCGGTTTTACCAGTAGTGTTGATCCGCGGATTTAGAAACTGCTACTGACCAAACTACTGGCCCCTGTGGCTACGACACTCTGAACAACGTTGAGCAGCAGAAAAGCGAGAATCGGGGAAAAGTCCATCCCGCCTAGGGGTGGGATAATCGAGCGAAAGAGGTTTAAATAGGGATCGGTAATCGGACTGAGAAAAGACATAATCTGATAGGCCCAACCGGCATTTTGGAACCAAGTCAGTAAAACCCTAACAATTAGGATTACCGAGTAAATTTGCAGGAAATTGTTGATTATCGTCAAAATAAACCCTATATCGCTCATAAATAAATCTTTCCTCAAGAAGGCGTGATGGTTAGTTTAGCTTTGATCTTACCAAAAAAATAGTCTTTAGTTATTCTCGCCGCCCTGTCTTACTGGTTTTAACTGGCTATCGGCATTCATCGGGGTTGACGGACACCGGGTAAGAAAACTGGATACAGCAGTTATCTTAATGGTGAGGTACGAAGTTTTCCTTTTCGGGAGACTCGGATTGTTCAAGTAGTTTTTCCATAGTTAACTGACGGTCCGGATGGGAGGACACATAAAAACGATTGCATGGTATGATAGGGGTTTTGGAACTATTGTTTTAGGTCAAGATCATGGCGAAACGAATGCAGGTTATCCTCAATCAAAAAGTCAGCAAATTAGGCGAAAATGGCGATGTGGTGGAAGTGGCCCCCGGTTATGCGCGCAATTACCTTATCCCCCAAGGTGTCGCCGTTTTAGCCACCAAGGGTGCGATTAAACAGGCAGAATTTAGGAAAGAAAAAGAGCGTCAACGTCTTCTGGCCGAAAAACAAGAAGCGGAAACCAGAAAAACTGCGATCGAAAAACTCAGTCCCTACAGCATCCCTAAACAGGTGGGTGAAAACGAGGCAATTTTCGGTACTGTCACCAGTCAAGATGTGGCTACGGTTATTCTAGAAAATGCTAAATTAGAAATCGATCGCCGTGGTATTACCGTCCCCGATATCGGTCAATTGGGAGTCTATAAAGTACAAGTCAAACTCCATCCCGAAGTTAGTGCCGATATCGAAATTAAAGTAATTGCACAATAACAATTGTCGGGGCATAGTTATCAGTAATCAGTGAAAATTTATCAGAGCGATTAACTAGCTGATGGCTGATAGCTAATAGCCATTCACATCTCAAAAACTATGACTCATTCCACGGACATAAAAACCCTAGCGCGCTGGATGGCGGCGGATTTTAGTAATCAAGAACAAGCTTTTGCTAATCCGCCTTTTTTTGCCCATATTCGCGTGTGTATGCGTCCTTTGCCCGATGAATTACTGAAGGGAACCAGCTTATTTTTAGAGCAGGCCTACGATTTTATGCTCAATACTCCCTATCGTTTGCGAGTATTTAAATTGTCGGTAGTCGATGATCATATTGAACTAGAAAACTTTAAAGTTAAAGAGGAAGCTAACTTTTTTGGTGCTTCTAGAGAACCCCAGCGTCTCAAAAATCTCACCTTAGACCTATTAGAACCGATGCTGGGTTGTGATATGAATGTAACTTGGACAGGTAACAGTTTTAAAGGGGTGGTGAAACCGGGTAAACAATGTTTAGTCTTTCGCAAAGATAGAATGACTTATTTAGATAATAGTTTTGAAATTAGTGAACGGGGATTAATTAGCGTTGATCGCGGTTTAGATCCCGAAACCGATCAATTAGTCTGGGGTTCGATCGCCGGTCCCTTTGAGTTTGTGCGTCGCGCCAGTTTTGCTGAGGAAGTGTGAGAAAAATTCTCGGTTTTTAGCTATGAAAATCGCCACATGGAATGTCAACTCGATTCGCAGCCGACAAGAGCAGGTAATTAACTGGTTACAACTCAATCCCGTTGAGGTTTTGTGCTTGCAAGAAACCAAGGTAATCGATCGAGATTTTCCCAGAGAAGCTTTTGAATCTTTGGGTTATCATCTCTATATTTCTGGACAAAAAGCCTATAATGGTGTGGCGATTTTTAGCCGAAAACCCATGAGCGATATCACTATGGGATTTAGTCCAATTATCGGCGAAAATTTAACGGGAGAACTAGACGAACAGAAACGTTTAATTACTGGAGTAATCGGCGATATTCGGATTATTAATCTCTACGTTCCTAACGGTTCTTCCCTAGATAGTGATAAGTATATTTATAAGCTTAAATGGTTAGAAACTCTTAGGAAATATCTAGATAAAATTATTAATTCTCAACCTCAAGAATTATGTATCTGCGGAGATTTTAATATTGCCTTAGAAGATAAAGATATTTATGATCCCAAGGGCAAAGAAAATCATATTATGTCTTCAGCTAAAGAAAGAGAAGCTTTAGAAAAGGTCTTAGAAATTGGTTTACAAGATGCCTTTAGAAAATTCACCTCGGCAGCAGGACATTATAGTTGGTGGGATTATCGCAGCGGTGGTTTTTCTCGTAACCGAGGTTGGCGAATCGATCATCTTTATTTAACTCCTCAGCTATACGAAAAAGCCGTTAATTGTCTGATCGATCGAGAACCCAGAAAACAAGAAAAACCTAGCGATCATACCCCTGTTATTCTGGAAATATCAAACAAAAAATAGCTAAAGGATCAACCTAGACTTTGCACAGCCAGAATTTTGCTCTCTTAGCTTCCCTAACCGGGGACTTTCAGCTTGAGGATTTATTCGGTAACGAGAAAATGCTATGATTCGGGTTGAATTTACCAAGTTTATTAATTATGCGTTCTCCCCAATTAATTGTTCTATTGCTCGGTTTATCCCTTCTCCCCAGCATCTCCCCCGCTTTTGTCCACGCTAATCCCTCGATAGTGCCAGTGAAACAATCGAGTAGTAGCGATTGGGGACAAAAAATCAGCGAAGCGGAAATTAAAGCAATGATTGAAGACATTAAAACCGCTATTAAAGATAAAAATATCGCCCTAATCCTCAAACACTATGCCCCATTTATTTCCTCGCAATTGACCATTAAAACCGATGCTAGTACCGAAATTTTTGAGTTAGATGGCATCACGGAACATAAAAGATTTTTAGAGGAATCCTACAAAAATATTAAAAGTATGGAGGTTCTTTCTGAGAATTGGGATGTGGATATTCTTGCTAATGACGAGATGGCGATAATCACTCGCGAGCGGGTAGTCAATATTACCAACATCGAGGGTGATAACTATATAGTGGCATCGGCAGCGGTGGCTAAAGTCGCTCCCATCGACGGCAAATTGAGGATATTTTCCATTCAAGAAACCGCCGAAGTGGGACGCAGACCAAAAAAATAATTAGTTTCTCCGGTTGGGACTGGACCAACCCGACTCCCGGCGTCTTCGTCCCTCGATAAAACCGTCATCGTAGTCCCTGGAATTGCGCGGATTATCATAGCGGGCAAAGTTAAACCCGTCCTCTAGTCCGCGCTGAAATTCTTGCTCTGGTGGCACAAATCGATAACGTTGTCTATTATCCTGTACCGCTCGGTTGATTAACAAGGCCCCCGCTCCAATACCAACGGCCTCACCAAAGGTTAAAGACTTAGCATAATCGATGTTAATTGTCAAGAAAGTTGTTGTTAAAATTAAGGCTTTTCCCCAATGTTGACCCATAAAATCCTCCTTCAAAAAATCAAGTTGACAACAAAACCAGTACAGATACCGACTCCCCAAAAGGAAAACTTTCTACCTCACCATTACGATAACTGCTATGAGCTAGATTTAGAGGAATGGGAGTGAAAGCGAATCCCCAAGAAGACATCGTAGAGGAAACTCCAGAAATTCTTACCTTGCAGTAGGCCTAAAGACTGTTCACAATCTTTTGCGTCTAAAAGCGGTTTAGTGGCATAGTATGCCGGTTGGTATTTGTACCAGGGAATCGACGGCCAGAGATGATGCACGAGATGATAATTCTGCCCTAAAATCAGCAGATTTAAGAGAGGACTGGGGTAAACGCGGGCATTTTTCCAACGATTACGCTCTTGGAAAGGACGATGGGGGAGATAATCAAAAAATAAACCGAGGGCAATTCCCACCACTAAAGCGGGAACAAACCAAAAATTCATCACATAGCCAATAAAACCATATTGACAGGCGACGACGACTATGATAGCAACAAAAAGACGACTGAGGAACCATTCCAGCAGTTCGTATTTTCGCCAGAGTTGCCGCTTAAAAAAGAAAATCTCGTGATAAAAAAATCTGGCCGCAATCATCCACAAAGGTCCACCAGTGGAGACAAAATGATCCGGATCATTTTCGGGATCGTTAACGTGAGCGTGGTGCTGTAAATGGACTCTAGTGAAGACCGGAAAGGCAAAACCGAGCATTAAAGCACTGCCATGACCTAAAATAGCATTAAATGTCCGATTTCTATGGGCAGAATTATGAGAGGCATCGTGGATAACTGTCCCCGATAAATGTAAAGCGAGGACATTAGCACTAAAACAAATCCAGTCGGGCCAAGACCATAGCCAATAGCCACAGGTAGATAGGGTTATTAGGCTCAAGGCACTAAAAAACATGGTAACGTTTGGGTTGAAGCCCCCCGGTGCTTTTAAATACTCTTTGGGGACTGTCAGCAACATCTCGGCCGACTGCATTATGGGTGTTGCTCCTTATTGTGTTCGCTTTACTGGCGTAAATTATCATACTACGCCTTTTTCATAAAGTTTTGTAACATTATCTTAATTAATCTAAAGTTATGAGGAAAGTAAGGATTTGTTATATGGTTCCCGAAGGAAAAGCGAGGCTACAAGAGAAAATCACGGGCGCTTAACGCCAGTTTCGCACTTAAACAATTAAAAAATTCGGCTAGAGACTCGGCTTGAGAGGGGGCGATCGCCTGTTTCCCCAGCATCACCGATTCTACCCTATCCCGATCGCCGAAAATATCGATAAGACACTCCCTATCGATCTCGAATTCATCAAGTAAAGATTCTAAGGTAGCGGTAGGACTTGTTCGGGCGATCGGATAATGTTTCCGCTCGTATTCTTCCACTAATAAGACCAGTAAATCAAATAATAGTCCTTCGTCATTGATTAACTCCCGTGACATCATCCCTTCAATTATGCTTAAAAATCGCTCGTATTCTTGCGAGTTATTAATCGGTTTCGGTTGATACTGCAACAGTAAATCACCATAGGTTAATGGATTAGAAGTAGGTATCATTTTTCCAGTTCTCCTTATTGTATTTAGGGTGACTTAGAATATATTTAACGAAAATGGTTTGACGAGAATAATTGATGTCAGCGATTAAACGGTATTTGTTTCCCTTGATATTAAAAACTGTAAAATTTCCCACCGCCTCCGCTTTCGGGTAGCGACCTTGAACCTCTACTAAATTTTTCCAGTTAGCCTTACTAGCGAAGTTATACCAATCGGTCAGAGCGTCTTCTGCGTCCGAGTGGCGTTCCCAAAACTCTCGTAATTTAACTTTACTGATCACGTGCATCGATCGCTAGTTTTATTGTTCTTTTTAACCTAAATAAACATGGATCACTCTAATAATTATAGTGTATGTCAATTTGACCGATCCGAATCGAACCCCAGAAAAGCGCATCGCCCCGAATCCCCAATCGAGTAATCAATAGCTAGATGAAGTATAAGAAATATAAATAACAAAATTCTTGACAAAATGACAGGTATTGTCAGCAAATTCAATTCAGAATATGCCCCTTAAACAATCCCTTGACCAACCCCTCACCCTCGCACCAGTTGCGATCGCAATTGCCCGATTTACCGATTTATCCCCCAACGCGATCGAGCAATTACAAAGACAGCAGCACAATTAAAGCTTTTAACCACAAAGGGTGGGGAATTAGGAAAATTTCCGACCATCTCCCCACC
>MTBT01000061.1 GCA_002282935.1 Microcystis sp. LSC13-02
AAGGGCAACAAAGCCTGAAACTCCTGACTCCTGACTCCTGACTCCTGACTCCTACCACCACCGAAAAACTTTTTCAGCAGACCCTACTTATCATTTTGCCCTGATTGTCTCTGACTTTTCCCTCCCCACAGTAACCACAGGAAAGACTATTACAGCATAATTATTGGATTCAAGAGCCAAAAGTAAAACCAGAAATATAGAGAGCTTACTAACAAGCTCTCTATAAAGTTTAGGTCTTTTACCACTTATTTTTCAGACTGGGATCTGTTAGCAGTATTCAAGCTACCCACTTGAATATTCAGATTAATTTTTTGTCCTTCCCGGCTAATTTCTACGGGTAAATTATCGCCGATTTGAGTATTAGCAACAATTTCCTGAACCGCATCGGGATCGGTGACATTCTTACCACCTACAGACTTTAACACATCACCCGATCGCAATCCCGCTTCTGCGGCAGGAGAATCTCTCATCACCCGCACTAACAAGACACCAGAATCATCGGGGATAGTCCAATTATCAGCCATGGGACTATCGGCTAATTGTTCTTTTACCTCCGAAGTTAACTGTACCATTTGAACACCGAGATAGGGATGTTCCACCTTACCCGTAGCGATTAATTGTTCGGCGATTCTTTCGGCAGTCTTAATCGGAATAGCAAAACCTAAACCCTGGGCATTTTGAATGATAGCAGTGTTAACTCCGATAACTTCTCCCCGAGAATTTAACAAAGGTCCGCCGGAATTTCCGGGGTTAATTGCCGCATCGGTTTGCAGGAAATCCACCCGTTTATCACTAGCACCAATTTGGGAGCTATGACGTTCTTTGGCACTAATAATCCCCGTGGTGACAGTGTTATCTAATCCCAAAGGATTACCGATAGCAATTGCCCATTCTCCCACCTGTAAACTATCAGAATTACCTAATTTAACTGTGGGTAAATTGCTCGCTTCCACCTGTACCACTGCCACATCAGTTAAAGGATCACTACCTAAAACTTTGCCATCGATAGTGCGACCATCTTTGAGGGTGACAGTCACCTTATCTGCTCCCTCGACAACGTGAGCATTGGTGATAATTTTACCGTCATTACTGATAATAAACCCCGAACCTGTACCTCTTTGAACTTGTTTTTCTCCTCGATCGGGTATTTGGGAACCAAAGAAGCGACGGAAAACAGGATCGTTAGCAAATTCCGAAAAATCACCGCCTCCATTGACTTCCCTAGAAGCATTAATTCTTACCACCGCCGGCCCCACTTCTTGCACCACAGAAGCGACAAAATTGGTAGGAATAGCAAGAGACGAGGGAGCGGCTGCGGCCGGTGTGGAAGGGCGAGGATTATTGGCAGCGGGGGCAATATTTTGGGCTAATTCTAGAGGATTTTGACTGTAGGCGTAGGTGGCCCCGATGCCTAACCCGACACCCAAAACCAGTAAAGAGGAATAGGCAAAAAGTTTTTTCATCCCAGAAGATTTGGCGCGTTTAGGATTGCCTTCGTTGCGCGGGGAGATATTATCGTTAAAAATATTGCGAGTCATAGTTTTTATTGTTTAACCATTCTGAGAAGGGAATAAAAGTCAGTCCTAATAATCGTGGGTGTGAGAGGAGTGTTTCGGAAAACGGCTTGGGACTGACTATCTCTAATTTAGGCTGGGGATATGAACTTACTGTGACGCAGACATGAAGTTTTGATTGCAAGGTCATTATCCTAGTGGATAGACAGATAGAAAGATAGAGAAAAGGTCAATGATAGATTTTTCGGGGTTATTAAACCTAGGGTAAGAGCATCTCAATTAGGCTTGACAAAAGGCTCTCAGCACAGCAATCATATATAGCGTTTCCTGTTCACAAGAGGTACATTCTCAATCCTGAAAAGCTTAATCAGCAAAGGTTAAACTGTACCTCACAGATACGAGAACTGCTATGGTTATTCTAAGTACGGGACAAAAAGCTTGAAAAGTAGATAGAAAAGGGGTTTCACGGAGCAAGACTCTCTTTCCTCGCTCTATTCTTACTGGCTCTGTTGAAAGTAAAAACCGTCAACCTCAAGGAATTAGCCCTGGGTTTTGAAGGTGGGGCATTAGTAGAGTCCCATTACAAACGATTACAACGCTTTTTTGGGGAATTCGAGAGAGATTACCCTCAAATAGCTCCCATTGTAGTCCAGTGGCTCAATATCCCTCAACCCTGGGTATTGAGTATTGACCGCACCAATTGGTCATTTGGTAGTCATCACTACAACATCCTCACAGTCGGCATTGTCCTTTAAGGGGTAGCTATTCCCATTCTAGGAGTGGATGCTCAAGAAGAAAAAAAAGGCAACTTAAACAGGGATGAACGGATGCGTTTTATTGAGGAGATGCTGAAGATTTTTCCTTCTGCGGAGATTCGCTGCTTGTGTGGAGACCGTGAGTTGATTGAGCAGGTGTGGCTGAGGTATCTTTTGCTTGAACCGCTGCTGGCTTTCTGTTTAAGAATTCGGACGACAGACAAGATTGAGTACAATGGCAAAAAGTACAATCTTGACAATTTTCTTGGTGGGTAGAAGATTACACCGAAGAAGACTTTATGAATTGTACCTTAGAGCCGATTCCTGATGTGGTTTATCAAGCCATTGATGAGGAATTATTAAAAATTCCTTACTTTCCTCAAAATTTAGACCCTCAAGAATTTGTTATAATCGGTCAAGAAGTTAAAAATAAAAAAGAAGCTTGGTCAATCATTGCTGTTATTAGTAAAGGGATAAATAGCGAAAGAGAAGAACTGTTATTATATCGTTATTTTATAGCTCAAGGATTAGGAAGATTAACGGATATCTTGGCATGGTTTAATACTAATAAAAGACCAAGTTTCAACCCTTTTGATCGAAAATATATCGGACAAACTCACTTTTAGGATGATTTTAATACTAAAGTAGCCTATACTCAACGGATTTAGTATCACTCCCCTATACCTTTTAAATAGGGATAAAAAGCTAAATAGGGTTTGCGGCAAAAAGTTTTTCGTGGGGGTAGGGTGTGGGGTGTGGGGTGTAGGGTTTTACCCGTTTTCAGAGGGTCAATTACCTAATTTTCGGGGAAAAAGTACCTGAATTTTCCCCCCGACCACTCCTAGCTAAGGCACTTTTTGATTTCAAAAAAGCCTGAAGATATTATCCAACAAGGTTTTTAGATTTATTCAGCAGGCCCTAAATAGAACAGACAAAAAGCCTGTTCTATCCATTAGGAGAAAAAAACTTAAACGGTCATGATATCTTTTTCTTTTGTCGTTAATAAATCCTCGATTTTGGCGATAAATTTATCGGTGGATTTCTGCACTTGATCCTGTAAATCCCTCGATTCATCCTCAGAAATTTCGTGACCTTTTTCCTGTTTACGGATAGCATCGATCGCATCCCGGCGAATATTGCGGATAGCCACCTTTCCTTCTTCGGCCAATTTCGCCGCTAATTTGACCAATTCCTTGCGGCGATCGCTAGTGAGGGGAGGGATATTCAAACGAATGATCTGACCGTCATTACTGGGGGTTAAACCCACGTCCGAGAGAGAAATCGCCTTTTCGATCGCCCCCATACTGGTACGATCGAAGGGTTGAATGGCGATCGTGGTCGCATCGGGAGTGCTAATGGTCGCTAGGGACTTGAGGGGAGTTTCCATGCCATAATACTCCACCACGATCCGATCCAAAAGAGAAGCATTTGCGCGGCCGGTGCGAATCGTATTAAAAGCTCTCTGGGTTGATTCGACGGTTTTGTGCATATGGTCTTGAACTTCAGCTAACTTCACAGAATCCTCCTACCAATGTTCCAACGGGTTCACCTTTGACAGCGCGAACAATATTACCTGCTACCGACAGATCGAAAACGACTATCGGGATATTATTTTCCTTGCACAGAGCGATCGCCGTTCCGTCCATCACCCGCAGATCATGAGTCAGCACATGACCGTAGGTGAGACTTTGAAAGCGTCGCGCCTTAGGGTTATGGGAGGGATCGGAATCATAAACTCCATCCACTTTCGTCGCTTTAAACACCACTTCCGCATCGATTTCGGCAGCGCGCAGGGCCGCCGTGGTATCGGTGGTAAAGAAAGGATTACCCGATCCCGCACCGAAAACCACCACCCGACCTTTTTCCAGATGACGGATTGCTCGCCGGCGGATATAGGGTTCAGCCAATTCCTGCATGGCAATCGCCGTTAATACCCTAGTCGGTACTTGCGCTCGTTCTAGGGCATCCTGCAAGGTCATAGCGTTCATGACTGTTGCTATCATACCAATATAATCGGCTGTGGCCCGATCCATGCCGGCCGAGGCGGCTTTCACCCCGCGAAAAATATTGCCCCCACCGACCACGATCGCCAATTGGATGCCTTGGTCAACCACTTCGGAGATTTCCTGAGCGATAGCGGAAACCACCATCGGGTCGATCCCATAGCCGAGATTGCCCATCAGGGCCTCCCCACTCAGTTTTAATAATACCCGCTTGTACGCCATGCCCTTACTACCACTCGCTAAAACAATATCTAGATAATTTTTGTCTCCCCATAAGATAGCAGGTTTTGGCCTTGATTTAAGCTGACTGGTTCACTCTCCCAGAGGGACGAGAAGTTAAACTTAATAAATCTTTTTGTTGGGAAATTTGTATTTAGTGATACCTTTGTTATTAAGGGAAGCTTAGTTTTATAGAGAATTAATAACCGTGGTCAGCGATCGATTACTATTGGTCAACAAAAGCAATCAAGGGGCCGCTAAGATCGATACCTTTGATTGGGTGTATGGGTTTCAGGATGGAACTCGTCTGATGGGAAAGGTTTGCGGTTACTTAGATCCCGATAGTAATCGTCTTCTCGATCCCGAAAACTGCAGCGCTATCTACCAGAATGCCCAGGGACAAGTCCTTAGTCGTTGGCAAGCTGGAGATTTTATCGCTTTTGAACTAACCACCACCGGGGAAGATCTCCTGATCGTGGCTTCTAATGACAATTGTATCGGTAATAGTTTCTGTTTGGTTTCGGGCATTAGTCGCAGCTGCGCCCAAGTTAGCGATGAAGGAAAATCCCTCGTCCGGGAGGTTTTTCAATACCCTGCTTGGTCTTTCCAGGGCGATAATAGCACTTCTAAGCTGGCTTTCAGTTGGAATTGTTCCGTATCTCCCTTTTTCCCTTTTGTTTCCTTGCGTTTTAATCTTCAGTCCACCAGCAGCAAAAAATTCTATCGTTGGACGGTTTCCCCCTATTTTCCCTTTTGTCCCCTCTTAGAAGTGGGAGAATCCCTTGCCTAATTAGGGTTTGCGGCAAAAAGTTTTTCGGTGGTGGCAGGGTGTGGGGTTTGAACAGTTTTCAGGTGGTCAACTACCTAATTTTCAGGGAAAAAGTGCCTAAATTTCCCCCCGATCACTGCCATATCCAGTACTTTTTGATTGACAAAAGGTCTAAAAGTCTTAAGCCTTCTCTATTCTTTTGCAAATAATCGACTAATGCCCATAATCCTAGACGATAACTTTCGGCCCCAAAACCGCTAATCTGTCCGATGGCTATATCGGCAATGTAGGAATGATGACGAAAAGACTCGCGTTTGTAAATATTGCTTAAGTGTACTTCCACACAGGCCATTTTTGTGCCTAATAGTGCGTCGCGGATGGCGATACTGGTATGAGTATAAGCTCCCGCATTAATCAAAATACCGTCATGCTGACCCCATGCTTGCTGAATCCAGTCCACTAATTGCCCTTCCTGATTGGACTGGTGTGCGGTTAAATTCACCCCTAAACGGGTAGCTTCTTCGTTTAAAAACCGGTTAATCGCCTCTAAATTGACGTTACCGTAGAGATTCGGCTCTCTTTTCCCCAATAGGTTTAAATTCGGCCCGTGCAGAACCAGAATGCTTAGTTTATTCACAAATGTCCTCCCTATCACCACGAGAATTAATCTTATCTCGATCAGGGACTATTGCCGATCAACAACATTTTTGCCGCTACGGTAATCACCGCACCAATAGTAGCACTGAGCGCACCGACGTTGATCGGCAGAATTAGACCTCGGAATCCCTGTAGGTCGGAAATAGCTTTAATCATGGTAGCTTGTTCATTTTCCACCTTTTCGAGTCGTTTATCCACCCCCCCAACTTTCTCGGTCAAAGTAGCTAATCCTATCTCTACTTTATTTAATCGTTCATCGATTCTGTCAAAGCGATCATCAATCTTGACAAATTTTTGATTAACGTCCCTTTGTAGATTGTCTATTTTTTCCCTCGCTCCTGGTCAGAATAGTTTCTAGGGAATAAGTGACGGTTTCTCCTGACATTCTGGTAAACTCCCCTTAGTTTCGTCTTGATCCTTCTCCCATTCTCGCTTTATCGATGGGAAACTACCCTTTAATTATCATCCCAAAATATAGCGCTGGTGGTTGTTTCCCCAGCAGATACCGGCATCTGTCCCCTTTTGTCGATAAAATTTGTTAGATTTTGGAGGAGAAATGTTAACTTATTTTAAAATTTATGTTGAGCAGCACTGCTACCTATCCCATCGGGGGAACAGATATCGATCGCTTTGATTGTCGTCAAGTTTGGTATCCTATCTACTACGTCAAAGATTTAGACAAAAAGCAGCCCCAACGCTTTACCCTACTAGAACAGGATTTAGTGATTTGGTGGGACAAAAATCAGCAAGAATGGCGAGTTTTCGAGGATAAATGTCCCCATCGCTTGGCTCCTCTCTCAGAAGGTCGTCTTAACGAAAGCGGACATCTAGAATGTCCCTATCACGGTTGGTCTTTTTCCGGAGGGGGAAACTGTGAATTTATTCCCCAACAACCGGAAAACAGTCAAGCTAACACCTCTCGACGCGCTTGTGTGCGGTCTTTTCCCACGGCTATCCGTCAGGGATTATTATTCGTTTATGCGGGTAATCCCGAAAATGCTCCCCTGACTGAGATTCCGATTATTGAACCCATGGAGGAGGATGCCGATGCTTGGATTTGTTTGGATACTTTTCGAGATCTACCCTACTCGGCCGTCACTTTAATGGAAAATATTATCGATTCTAGTCATGTTCCCTATACCCATCATCTCACCATCGGTAATCGGGCCAATGCCGCTCCTATGGAGTTAGAAATTATCGAGTCCAATCGTCAGGGATTTAAGGGAATTTGGCCCGAAGGACCGCGTAAAGGTAAATTAGGTCAACAATACAGCAATTTTATCGCCCCCGGATTCATTTACCACGATCTCACCTCGGAAAAGTTCGGACGGACTTTAACCGCGGTCTATGCAACTCCAATCCGTCAGGGAGAATGTCGTCTCTTTGCTCGTTTTCCCTTTAAATTTAACTCTAAGTTGCCGAAATTCTTCATTAAGCTTACCCCCACTTGGTATTCCCACATCAATCAAAACGCTATTCTTGAAGATGATCAGATTTTTCTCTACTATCAAGAGCGTTATCTGCAAGCTCAGGGGGATAGTCGGAATTTTAGTCAAGCTTGTTATCTCCCCACCAAAGCGGATTTATTAGTGTTTGAGTATCGCAATTGGGTTAATCAATACCAAGCTGATCCTTTCGCTGGTCAACCTTTTCCCCCCCTACAATCAAAAGAGATTCTCCTCGAACGCTATCAGTCCCATACCAAAAATTGTGCTGTTTGTCAAGGGGCTTTAAAAAATATTAATCGTCTGCGGGGGTTAACATTAGCGATCGCTATTATTCTTGGTCTATCTCTACCACTTTTAGCCCTAATTTTCGGTCAATCGGCCCTCCTTCCCGTGACAGTGCTGACAGTATTAACTGTAATTATGGTGGGAGCTTATTGGCGCTTGGGAGAACTGAAAAAACAGTTTTATCAAGGACGGGAATTATTGCCGAGAAATACCGGTAAAAAGAGCGGAAGTTAGGGAACCTGTTCCTCTTTGCTTTGATTTTGGGGAGATTGCTGAAGTTCTTGCCAGCGAGTTTCTGCCAGTTGTTTTTGTGTTTGCACTTCTCGGTCATTGGAACGATAACGAAGTGATTCTTGATAAGCTTGAATCGCTCGCTCGTATTGACCGAGTTTAAACCAACTATTGCCTAAACTTTTCCAGGTTTCGGGGTTATCTTTTTGTCTTTGAATCGCCTGTTGATAGGCAGTTATAGCTTGGGAATTGTCACCTAAACGGTAGCAAGCGTTACCGATACCGATAAAAACTTCGGCTTTTTGGGAAGAAATGCGGCGAGCTTTTTCGTAGGATGCGATCGCTTCTTGAAATCTTTCCATTTGATGAAATAATGCCCCTTGATTTAACCAAGCTTGATAATAATTAGAATTGGCTTTAGTTGCTTGAGTAAATGCCTCCAAAGCTTCTGAATTGCGGCCTAATTTTTGCAGAATAATCCCTTGACTATAGTGAGCTTGGGAAAATTGGGGATTAAATTGTCCGGCTTTGCTATAACTTTCTAAAGCATCATTAATTTTATTTAATTGATACAAACTATTACCTTTTTGATACCAAATTAAGGCATTATCCGATTCGATCGCTAGAGCCTGATCGTAGGCTTTAACTGCCCCTTCATAATCCTCAAGATTTTGTAATGACCAGCCTTTTTTATACCATGCTTTGGCATCATTTTGCTGAAAAGTCAACAATTTGTCAAGAGCTTTTTGGGCGGCGGAATATTGTTGCAGTTCTAAATAGATATTGGCTTTACCTTGCCAAGCTTGACTAGCGGCAGAATTAAAAGATAAGACCCGATCAAAACTTTCCAAAGCCTCCTGATTTTTGCCTAATTTATCTAAAGCTTGCCCGCGACCGAGCCAAGCTTGCCAAGCGGAATCTGGGTTAATTTGAATAGCTTTTTCGTAGGTATTTAAAGCTTCCGAGTATCTTTTTAAAGCTAATAAAGTATCAGCTTTTCCTTGCAATGCCCCAAGATAATCGGGATTAATTTTTAAGGCTTGACCATAGGAATTAAGGGCATCAGTATAGCGTTTGAGTTGATAAAAAGTCTGACCTTGTTGATAGTAATCAAGAGAATTACGAGAATTTTTCCAATAGTCAAAACCCAGATAAGCACCTGCTATTAAGCCAATTATCCCAGAGACAAACAAGATTTTTGTTAGCCAAGATTTCCCTTGACGAGCCACCTGACCTTGAGGTTTCACACCATAGGTAGTTTTCGGAGCGAGATGATAAATTTTCCCTAATTTTCTCAGATCGATTAATGCTTCACTGACACTGGTATAACGCTGACGAAAATCATAGCGGATCATGCGCTCGATAACATAACTAAACTCGGCGCTAGTCATGGCCAAATGTTGCCAGAGAATTTCCCCCGTGCGAGCATCCAGTGGAATATCTTCGGGATCTTTACCGGTTAAAGCTTGTAATCCAATAATACCAGTGGCATAGATATCGCTACTAAAACGCGGATAACCCTGGGCCTGTTCACTGGGGAAATAACCAGGGGTACCAATAGCGACGGTAGAAACGGTTTTACCTTCTTTAACCACTTGAGTGCTAATTTCTTTGACAGCACCAAAATCAATTAAAACCAATTGATGATCTTGGCTGCGACGAATAAGATTGAAGGGATTAACATCGCGATGGATCACCTGTTTGTGATGGACAAATTCGAGAATTGAGAGAATTTCTGTTAATAAAGCCACCACTTTCCCTTCATCTTGCCTATAGACACCGGCAGTAATTTCTCTGGCTAAATCTTCCCCTTCAATGTATTCTTGCACGAGGAAAAATTGCCCATTTTCCTCAAAATAAGCAAATAAACGGGGAATCTGGCGATGAATGCCCAATTCTTGCAGGATTTTCGCCTCGGTTTCAAAGAGTCGTCTAGCGATGGCTATAGTTTCGGCATCTTGGCACTGGGGTTTAAATTGTTTGATCACACAGCGATTTTGATTGGGTAACTGGCGATCGCAGGCCAAGAAAGTCTGTCCGAATCCCCCTTTCCCCAATTGACGGATAATTTGGTAGCGATGACTAAGGATGTTTCCGGTAGCGAGTTCCATAGACGATGGCAATCCGAGGTTTTTTACGATTCTTTTTTACTATTCTAGGCTTTTCGGCTCTCTTTTGCGGTGGATAGACAAAGTACAGAAATTCTGCCATTCTACTTTTTTCCCTATAGAGAGGGAAAAAATTCCCTGTGGAGGGGACTGACATGACAGACAGAAAAAAATAATCTAGAAACAGAGAAAGTTCACTGTTGTTTTTTGAGAGGATAACCGCTATGTCTATCAATCCTGTTACCAGAGTTAGTACACCTTTACTGATTACCCTGCTCATGGGTTCCATGTCGGGTACTTTTCCCGTCCTCGCTCAAAGTAATATTAATCGGCAAAGTCTCATCGCTCAACAAATATCGATTCCGGCGGGAACAGTTATTCCCTTAAATTACGAGAAAGCCGATAAAATTTTAGTTTCTAAAAGTGATGTTATTCCTCTGACTTTAACCGTAGCCAGAGATATTCGTAACCGGAATGGGAGTGTGGTGATTGCAGCGGGAAGTGAAGTCAAGGGTACTTTAGAAGCGGCGGGCCGAGGTGTGCGGTTTATTGCCGATGAAATTGGCCTCGATGGGGGTAATCGCACTATTCCCCTCAATGCTAGTTCGCGATTAATTACTACCACTGAAACGGTGCGTAAAGGGGCAAAAACTCAAGATATCTTAGGGGGAACCGTCGCCGGTGCGGGGGCAGCCACAGCGATCGCTGCTCTCACGGGCGATCGCAAGATTGAAGTTCTCGATGTCTTAGCTGGGGCAGCCGTGGGAACCCTTGCAGGATGGGGTTTACCGGCGGCGGGAATTGTCGGTGGTAGTTCCGTGCAGTTATACTCTGTTAACCCCGATCGAGATTTAAATATTACCCTGCAATCGCCCCTAGTGATCAGAGATTAGTAAACGGCAAACCATGACCAAATCCGCCAGCAGACGGATTTGGTGGCAACTCATTGGTTATTTCTGGATTTAACCAGAGCGATCGATTTGTTAGATTTTTAATAGTCGGTCTGTCAACCGATAGATAGAAACAGTTAAAACATCAGAATCAGAGATCAAAGTATGAAACTTCCTACAGGGTTACGGCGCACTATTACCCACGCTTTGGCAACTTTTCTAGGAATTATGCTCGGTTTTAGCAGTTTAGCGGCGGTAAATGCTCAAAATCTGCCCAGCGTTGCCGCCGATGTGGCCAGAATTACCCCAGAGATGACGGCGGAAAGTTTTGTCGCTAAGGCAGTGGCGCGCACGGGTGCGGCAGTGGTGCGAATTGACACCGAAGCGATCATTACTCGTCCCAATAGCCCCTTTTTTGATGATCCTTTTTTTCAGGAGTTTTTTGGGGAACAGTTTCGTGTCCCGACACAGCAGCGAGTGGCTGGCCAGGGATCGGGTTTTATTATCGATGGCAGTGGTTTAATCTTAACTAATGCCCATGTGGTCGATAATGCCGATAAGGTAACGGTGACATTAAAAGATGGTCGTAGCTTTAAAGGAGAAGTACGCGGTACTGATGAGATCACTGATTTAGCCGTGGTGAAAATTAATCCCCAAGGGGAAAAATTACCTGTAGCCGTCCTCGGCAATTCCTCATCCATACAAGTGGGGGACTGGGCGATCGCAGTAGGCAATCCCGTCGGTCTAGATAATACGGTAACTTTAGGAATTATTAGCACGATCGGGCGCTCGGCGGCTAAGGCGGGTATTCCCGATAAACGCATTGATTTTATCCAAACCGATGCCGCTATTAACCCGGGCAATTCCGGCGGTCCTTTACTCAACGCCCAAGGGGAAGTCATCGGCATCAATACGGCGATTCGTGCCGATGCCATGGGGATCGGTTTTGCCATTCCCATCGACCGGGCCAAGCAGTTACAAGCGACCCTAGAATCAGGTCAAAAGGTGGCCCATCCCTATATCGGTGTGCAGATGGTTAATCTAACTCCCGATTTAGCCCGGGCTAATAATCAAAACCCCAATTCTGCCATGATCGTCCCAGAAGTGTCGGGAATTTTGGTGGTGAAAGTCCTACCCAATACCCCCGCCGAAAAAGCCGGGATCCGTCGCGGGGATGTGATTGTCAAAGCTAATAATCAACCGGTTAGCGATGGCGGTGAGTTACAGGAAATGGTGGAAAAAACCGGGATCGGTCAATCTTTACCCCTCAGCATCAGAAGGGGCGAAAGGGCGATCGATCTCACCGTAATCACCGCCCAAATGTCGAATCAGTAATCGGCAGTCAGTGATCAGTTATCAGATGTGAGTTTTCATGCCTTGATTGAGCAGCGACGAAAATCTTTTCAGGACTCGTAGCGCCGATAAAGCCGCTGCAACTTGTCATCGAAAATTTTGGGTCTGAAACCCCGTCGTTCTACGACGGCTTTACTGTTAAATATTAACACATTTACGAAATATATGCTAAAATGC
>MTBT01000062.1 GCA_002282935.1 Microcystis sp. LSC13-02
TATCCTCCTGTGTTTTTTTCGATAACGCTTCTAAATTTCTACTCAGATTATACAATAAGTTTAAAGAAGCCGATTTTAGAGGAGCATTCGGTGATAATCTCTCTAATTCATCGATAGCTCTCTCTCTTGTTCATCCTCTACTATTTTTCTAATCGGAGACTACTGGCTACTGACTCCTAACCCTAACAACAATTTTTGATTTTTGCCGCAAACCCTAAATAATCTTCCAGTTGCCGTTTGCCAGGCTCAGAACTAGGATAGGAAAGAACGAGGCATTAATGCAGCAAGAGAGGCTTATACTGTGACCAATGTAGCGATCGATGTCCGATTAACCGAGACTTCTCTGTGGCAATGGCAAATATGGCAAGGATTGCCCTATCTTACCTGTAGTCTCCTAGAGGACTGGTCCCACGGCTTTTTTACCCGTCATTATTACCCCCAAACCCCGGAAGCTTTTACGGCTGCTCTGGGGACAAATGTACCGGTTTATCGGGTTAAACAGGTACATGGCGATCGCCTATTAAATCCCCAAGGGATTACTAACCCGGAAATTGTTGAAGCGGATGGAATTATCACCGATGCTTCCGGTCAAGGGATTTGGGTGGCCAGTGCTGATTGTACGCCCGTACTAATAGGCGATCGCTCTACTGGTGTTGGGGTGGCGATTCATTCTGGATGGAGAGGGACGGCCAAAAGGATAGTTCCCAAAGCAGTAAAGCAGTTATTAAACTCCGGTAGTTGTTTAGATAACTTAGTGCTGGCCCTGGGGCCGGCAATTGCCGGGGAAGTGTATCAAGTAGAGACAGAAGTTGCCGCAGAAGTGGGTTTAAGTTTATTCCCCCAAGAAACCAATCCCGACCAAATTCTGGCGAATTTATTTAACCTGTCCCCCTCCCCCTTATTTGCTGACGAGGAAAAAGGAAAAGTGCGCTTAGACGTGCGACGGGTGATTTATCATCAACTACAACAGTTAGGAATTAGGGATGAACAAATTGCAATCGCTCCTTTTTGTACCTATCAACAAGAGGATCATTTTTTCTCCTATCGTCGGGAAAAAGCCAAAAAAATTCAATGGTCTGGCATAGTTAGCCGTTAATAACTCGGTGGACATTCTCACTCAAGAATTCGCCCTTTCTTTTCACTGATTACTGATTACTGCTCACTGATAACTGAAAAATCCCCCCCCTCTCCCATGCGTATTGTTTTTTTCGGAACCCCGACTTTTGCTGTTCCCACCCTAAAAAAATTATTAGCCAATCCCGATATAGAAGTAATTGCCGTCGTTACCCAACCGGACAAGCGCCGGGGAAGGGGTAATCAATTAATCCCCTCACCAGTGAAACAAATAGCCATAGAACAGCAAATACCGGTTTGGCAGCCCAAAAGTGTCAAAAAAAACGCTCGAACCTTAGATTTTCTCAGACAATCGCGAGCGGATGCCTTTGTGGTGGTTGCCTACGGACAAATTCTCTCCCCAGAAATTCTAGAGATGCCGAGATTAGGCTGTATTAACGTTCATGGCTCAATTTTACCGAAATATCGGGGAGCAGCCCCCGTGCAGTGGTGCATCGCTAGGGGAGAAAAAGAAACCGGCATTACCACCATGTTAATGGATGCGGGCATGGATACCGGACCGATGCTACTGAAAGCCTACACCCCGATCGCCCTTTTTGACAATGCCGAACAGGTGGGAGCAACCCTAGGACAAATAGGGGCGGATTTGCTCCTAGAAACCCTCTCTAAGCTCGATCGAGCAGAAATTACCCCAATTCCTCAAAATAACGACGATGCCACCTATGCCCCTTTAATTCAAAAATCTGACTATCTAATCCACTGGCAAGATTCGGGCCGGAGAATTCACGATCGAGTCCGGGGTTTTTATCCTAATGCGCTAACCACTTTCCGGGGACAACCTCTAAAAGTGATGGCGACTATTCCCCTAGACGATCCTAGTCAACTGCCTCGAGAATTACAGACAAAAGACCTTTCTCATCTAAGCGGAGAAGTGGGATCGATCGTGGCTCTCTGGAAAAATTTCGGGCCGGTAGTGCAGACGGGTGAGGGTTTATTATTATTAAAAGAAGTGCAATTATCGGGAAAATCACCGCGTTCTGGTGGGGATTTGGTCAATGGTTCCCGTTTAACTATCGGTGAGATTTTCGGTCAATAGTTTTCGGGGTATGGCTTTCCTTTGCTCCTCTATGCTTCACCGGTGAAGATTTTTTTCAACCGGCGAAAGCGATCGGAATAACTTCTCAATACTTTGACCGCAAACATGGGGGTTTCCTGTACGGCAAATAAAAACTGCGGTTGATTGAGACAGGCTAATTTACAATCAGTTTTGGCAATAGCTGTGGATTCTCGCAGTTTATCTGGGTGCAGGAGCGATCCTACTCCGAACACATCCCCTTTTTCTAGAGTTTCTATCAATTGTTCCTTGATATACATCTCCACTTCTCCGCTAAGAATACCGTACATTAACTCGCCCTCCGTGCCATCGGCAAAAATAACTTCACCAGCTGGAAAAGTGCGATCGGGATGATTTTCGAGAATTTTAATCGTCTCTACGGGACTTAACATGATTTAACAATAATTTTTCGGGTTATCTCTCCTATTTTCCGATATATTGAACTCCCCGATCATCGTTTTTGTATGTAAGAACACTTGAAACTTCTCTACCTGACAAAGATTCGGTTTGATTCTCAGAAATGCTTTGTTTAATCCTTGTCGGGGAGAGAAAATTTCTGTCTTCATACCTTTATCCTCTTCCTACCCAATCCGATTTTTCAGTCTATTTTTTTCTCTCTTATCTTCGCTGAAAAACCCTATATATATGGGCGCACGGATTCCGATTATACATAAAGTATAAAGCAAGTCTCGCCATTTGTCAAGGGTTTTCTGAAAATCTCCCCCACTTCCCACTTCCTTGAGAAAATACCTAGTTTAAAACTGTTCGATCGCTTCTTGGGTGATTTCTGCGATCGCTGCTAAACTGGGACTAACTTGGCCGATATCGGTGGATAACCAAAGAAGATACTCGACGTTACCCGCAGGTCCGGTAATGGGAGACCAAGTTAAACCCCGATAGAACCATCCTAAGACTTCGGCGGCCTGTAAAACCTGAAAAATCGCCCCCGCTTGGTCTTGGTGGTCGCGAACTACCCCTTTTTTGCCGACTTTTTCCCGTCCCACCTCGAATTGGGGTTTGACCAATAAAATCGCTTCTCGCGGTGGATTTAATAGCGTCCACAGGGTCGGTAAAACTTTGGTCAAAGAAATAAAGGACAGATCCATAACTGCTAAATCGGCGGGTTTTTCCTGTCCGTATAACTTTTCCGGGGTTAAATAGCGAAAATTAGTTCTTTCTAGTAAAATAACCCGTTCATCCTGCCGTAAACTCCACGCCACTTGTCCATAACCCACATCAACCCCATAAACCCGTTTTGCCCCTTTTTGCAAGAGACAATCGGTAAATCCCCCCGTGGAAATGCCTCCATCTAAACAAATGCGATCGCAGACATCGATGGCAAACAATTCTAAGGCCTTAGCTAATTTTTCGCCCCCCCTTGACAAATAGGGCAGTTTCTGCTTAACCTCGATCGCCGCTTCTGGATCGATTTCTGTGGCCGGTTTATCGATGATTTGATGATTGACTTTCACTTCTCCAGCGCGAATTAATCGCTGTGCCTGTTGACGGGAATCACAGAGATTTTTGGCTACTAATAATAAATCTAATCTTTGTTTCGGCAAGGAAGGCCTCCCAATAATCAGCGCCTAATTCTAAAAAATACCTTATTTTTCCGCAAGCAATCCCAGAAGGAAGATTATAAGTAAGGAGAGGGGTAAGCGAAACCCATCAGCTACATTTTCGCTGCCATCCCGATATTTTATGGATAAAGATACTCGATTCGCCATTTTAGTTATTGGCATCCCCTTTCTAGGACTAGCTTACTGTGGCTTGATTTTTGCCGTGATGATCTATTGGGTGTGGGCCCGGGAACATCCCGTGACCATGGCCACTTTTTTCGTCCTTGCTCCTTCTTTGATTTCTGGCTCTATCTGGCTGTTAGCCTCCTATAAAGCCCGCCAAAAGGAGCGTTTGGGGTTATAATTGTATAATTGGCAAGACTATCCCATTGGCCTCTAGAGAACAACTAATGTGGGGCAATGTGGGGGTGAATTGCCTTCCCGCTCCCCTAGATAACTTGTTCTTATCACCACAACTAGGGGAGAGCCTTAAAGATTAGATATTTTTCTGGTGATAGTGAGCATCAAAGGTTTCCAAGTAAGACTGATTAAATAACCCAATCCTGCCACTAAAATAATTGTCGCCCCTGAGGTGAGATTTAAACTATAGGATAACCACAAACCCACTAAAGTAAAGACAATTCCTAAAATAATCGCTAGGATCATCATTCCCTTCATATTTTTAACAAATTGTCCACTGATAGCGGCGGGAATAGTTAGTAAAGCAATTACCATAATTAATCCTACCACCTGCATTACTGCGACAATAGTTAAAGCGGTTATTCCCATTAAACCTAAGTAAATTATCTCCACGGGAATATTGCGAATAATCGCAAAGGTTTCATCAAAAGATATGGCTAACAACTCTTTATAAAAGATACTAACTAAGGTTATAATTAATATGTCTATGCCCGCCATTATCCATAAATCATCCCTCGGTACAGTTAAAATACTACCGAAAAGATAACTCATTAAATCAGCTTTATAACCGGGGGTTAAATCAATAAAAATTACCCCAATCGCCATACCAATCGCCCACATCACCCCGATTAAAGTATCAGATCTCTCCCGGATGCGACGCTGTAAAAAACCCATGCCTAAAGCCGAAAAAAAGGTAAAAAATATCGCCCCCACCAGGGGATTAATCCCAAAAAAATAACCGATTCCTATGCCTCCATAGGCAGCGTGAGCGATTCCACCACTGATAAAAACCACGCGATTAACTACTACCAAAGTACCAACAATCCCACAGGCAATACTAACTAATATTCCTGCGGCGATGGCATGGCGCATAAAATCAAATTGTAAGACCTCTAGCATAGGGTGTTGGGAAGTGGGGTGTGGGGTGTGGGGAGCTTTTTCAGTAAACAGTAATCAGTAAACAGTAAACTAAAAACTCACATCTGATAACTGATAACTGATAACTGATAACTGATAACTGATTATTGATAACTCTCAATTACTTGACGAAATTCGCTTTTTTGTTTGACTCCGCGCATTTCTTTTACTAATTCCCGCTCCTTAAAGAATTGTACCGTGGGAGTACCAGTTACTTGACCCATTTTGGCAATTTCTGGGTCAGCTTCGATGTCAATTTCCACAAAATAAATTTTGCCATCGTACTCATCGACCACTTTATCTAAAATCGGTTTCAGGGTTTTACAGGGGCCACAGGTGGGAGAAACATATTTTACCATTAACAAGCGATCGCAATCGTGGAATAATTTCCGCAAAGCATAACCCCCAACGTGACGGGTTTTGTTAATATCAAAAGTTTCCTCCGTATCGGCCGGGGTTTCGCTAACAGTTTTCGTCTCGTAATGTTCAGAAGTGGCTGATTGACGGTATTCTTGGATTAAATTATGCTCCGATAACCATCTTTCTGCCAATAACGCCGCCATACACCCCGTACCTGCGGCAGTGATGGCCTGACGGTATTCGTGGTCCTGCACATCTCCTGCGGCAAAAACCCCCTCGACGCTGGTAGCAACAGTCCCTGGTTTGACTTTCACATAACCCACCTCGTCTAATTCTAGTTGTCCTTGGAATAGGGAAGTATTGGGAGTGTGACCGACGGCATAAAATAACCCTCTAACGGCTAATTCGCTGATTTCTCCCGTTTGCGAGTTTTTAATGCGTAATCCTGCCATTTTACTGCCTGTACCGAACACATCCACCGCTTGGGTATGAAAATGAACGGTAACTTTCGGATTATTTAACACCCGGTCTTGCATTGCTTTCGAGGCGCGCATCGCTTCCCCGCGTACCAATAAATGGACGTGAGAGCCGTATTTAGTCAAATATACGGCTTCTTCCGCCGCCGAGTCACCGCCACCAATCACAGCGAGGTTTTCCTCTCTAAATATCGGTGTAGCACCGTCACAGATAGCACAAGCGGAAATCCCGTTACTCCAGAATTGAGCTTCGCTGGGTAATCCTAAGCGTTTGGCAGTGGCTCCCGTGGCGATAATAATACTATTGGCCTTAACTTCCCGGTCGGTGGAACGAATGGTAAAAGGACGCTGACTTAAATCCACCGAGATAACATCTTCGGTATAACATTCCGTCCCCCATCTTTCGGCCTGTTCTTTCATTCTTTCCATGAGCTTCGGACCGGTGATTCCTTCGGCAAAACCGGGGAAATTTTCTACTTCTGTGGTGGTCATCAATTGTCCACCCGGAATGCCTCCCGCTTGGAAACCCTCAAACATCAAGGGTTTTAAGTTCGCACGCGCCGCATAAATCGCCGCCGTATATCCCGCGGGTCCCGAACCAATAATGACTAAATTCTCGACAGTCATAACCGTAAATGCAACTCATAACGACTACGCTTTTTAGTATAGCAGATAATGTCGGGTGGGTTAGACGACGATAAGTTAGATAACCAGAGTTCGGGATAAGCAACAACCCTGATTCTCCTCTAGAAGTCATGGCAAAATTTCCTTAACCCGAACTGACACCAGGATAGAGGGGGGAAGGTGATCTCCCACGAGCTATCGATTACCGACATTTAAAGCACGAGAGAGTGATAAAATCGAGTTTTTTGGGAAAATTATCGAAAAATTTGACGAGTTATACCAGTATTTTTCTAATTTTTGGTAATGCTCGCCCACCAATTCGCCAGAGGATGTTCTCGCGGGGGTGAATATCGTCCTTTGACTCGAACCGATTTGAGAACGTTTTTCAAATCTTGATCGCTAATCTTCTTTTTTTCCGCCCAATATTGCAGAATTTCAGGAGTCGAGAGGATTTCTAGGTTTGGTTTTTCCCGTCGAAATAAGTTCGTTGCCTGTTTGTCATCCGTCGCAATTGCCCAGCCTCTGGAAATAGCGATCGCTCCGCTTGCCGACTCTCCATCATCTTTTAAAATAGCGACATAATTGACAAAAAGATCAGTTTCTGATTCGGATTCAAAATCAACAATTTGGATGATTTCGTTATTAACCGATTCATCTAGCTGGAGTCTGTCACTTTTTTCAAAGCGATCGAAGTTAATCAATTCCTCTTCCCAAACTGTTTGCGCGATCATAATTTGAATGGGAATAGCCGTAATGATTTTTAAAAAACAACCAGAAGCTATCAGATTAAAAACACAACAGGCATCGAAAACAATAGGGGAGGATCGCTTCAGCATAAGGTTAATAGCCTCTCCCCCACTTATTTGATTTTAGTTAAATCAATATCTCTGTAGTCTTCGGTTAATTCCTGTGATGGTTCACGCAATATCTCGGCGAGCCGACGAGCTTCTAGGCGATCAACACCTAAAAAATGAGCGAAAGCACCTTCAGTAATTAGTTCTCGATTGTAAGCCTCGATCGCTAAACGTTGATAATGAGTAGGAGTTAAATCGTAGGATTTATTAGGATTATTTTCTAAGCCTAGTTCCTGTTGCGCTTTTCGGATTTTAAATCCACTATCTTTTAATCTGTTATAAGTACCCGATGGCAGCAATTGCATTTCTTCCAATCGATAGCATAGTGCTTGTACCGAAACACCGTAGTAATGAGCTAAGTGAATTAAATGGGTAGGAGTAAATTTACCTTGCGATCGTTTAATATCATTATAACGTTTCAGTAAGCTACTGGTGGGCATGAGAAAATATTTCGGAAAAGCTTCCGCCAATTGTTCACTTTTAGGCATTCTTTGATATTCATCGAGATAATCGATCACGGGATGATAACGATGGGCTAAAAAATGGAGATAACCGTGCGCTAATGACCACAGTTGACGTTCTTGCGGATGATTGGCATTAATCGCCATACAAGCTCCTACGGTTTCATTATAGCTATACATTTCGGAGCATTTCGATTGGGAAGGCATGGGCAGATAAAAAATTCTGATCCCCACTTCTTGTTCTAAAATCTCTCGTAATAGCGGAATAGGTTTATCTCCTAAACCTAATCGTTGTCTTTCCGCATTGGCGATACTTTCGGCGATAATATTAATGGGAAAAGTATCATCTAGATGATATTCGGGGGGATAGTTACGGGGTAAAGGCGACTTCATTAGTTCTTCTAATTCAAGGTAATTTTGACAGAATTCTTGGAAGCGCAAGATCACAGACTGTACTTCCGTTTTTTCCGCTTCACCACGACGAGAAGCGGAACGAAACTGTACCTCGAAAGATTCAATCGGAGGGGTTAAGACAAGAAAATCACTAACACTTTTACCGTAAGCGCGAGCAAGTTTTACTAATTCTGAGGATTTGAGACGGCGCTCCCCTTTTTCAATTGCCACTAGGGTTGTCCACGCCACATCGATAATTTTTGCCGCCGCTTCTTGCGTCATGCTGCGCTGTTCTCGCGCTTGTTTGAGTCGTTTTCCTAAGTCGTAGGGATTGATGTGCTCGAGGATATTATTCGTCATGATTGTAATTCTCGATTTTCGTTAAATAAAGTTAGTTTTTATAGCCTGTATTACAATAAGGATGGGTAACTTGTCCATTATCTACATTTGCCGAACCGCCATCTCGTTTGCGTTTTTTATGATCGATGGAAATAGAGTTACAGTGAATCAGTCCGTTGCAAATTTGACAACGCGGAGCTTTTGAAAATGTTTCCAAAATAAAAATTTCACTCTTTTGGTCTTGACTAAAATTTTGTGATACTGCTGATGTTGAAGTTGGCAAATCATGGCGATATTCGATTTTTAAGTAATCAAGATTATTATTTTTTCCAATATCTTCTAGAATAAAATTTATTTCTTTATTACTCTTTAAACCTTCAACAATTTTCAACCAAAACTCAGCAATAAGTCTATAGCTTTTTTGAACAGAGCGATATTTGCTCATGATTTGGGAAACCAAGTAATTATGCTCAAATAAAAATTGCTCAAATTTTGCTCGGATATCTATGAAGTCATTTAAATGCTTTGTTTCTACTAGCTTGATAACAAAATAAACAGTTGCGAGAAAAGAAACCGTACGGTATCTTCCGGTTCGAGAATAACAATACAGTAACGGATGCAAGCCAAGAGACGAAGCATGATTACTATTAAACCGTTTAGCAACTTTTTTAGCTTGTTTCAAAAAATTTATCGTTGTTTCTCCTGTTTCATCATTCTTAATATTTGGATTTTCATCTTCAACATGATTGGCAATATTAACAAAAGTGAGAATCATGGATAAGGTTTCATTAGAGTATAGCTTTCCGCACACTGGCAAATCTAAAGTTTTAATAGGAGTTTGTAGAGGTGGTTGAAATAGCATATCATTAATCTCTATTAGCCAGTTTTTCTACTTGACACTGCTTTTCTTTGGAAAATCTTGACCAATATTTATGCCCCGTTCCACTATTTATAATTGCTCGTGTTGCAATACTATTTGGGTTTCTTCTGGATCTCAACAGCTTAATTTCAGTTGTATCAAGCGGAGTAGATTGTTGATTGATTTTAAAAAAGGAATCTTCAGCTTTTTCTGAATTTCCTTCAACCCATTGAAGCTGAATGGCTAATACTCCTAGCTCTCTAGCATTCTTGACAATATCATCCCTAACTTTATCTGGCTTTTCTAAAGCTAGTTTGAAGTTCTGATACGATCCAACTTTTTTATCGATCAGTTTTCTGGTTCTATCGGCTATATTTAATTGTTCATCAGGAACAATACCATTATAAAAAGGCTTTGATATTACACCGTCTCCGTAGTCATCATTTACCCACGCTATCAATGAACTTAATCGATGACTGCCATCTATAACAAAAATTAATCCACTTTCACTACGCCATAAAATAATAGCTGGGATCAAATCACCTTCTACGAAACTTTTAATAAACTGACATACTCGTTCTTGATCCCATTCATTCGTCTCTCTTTGAAAGTCGGGCTTACGAACAACGGGAAAAAAAAATGAATCAGGTGTAATATCCCTAATAGCGATAGACTCTATTTTCTTAATTGCTTTAGTGCTGGCTGTGATTTCAAAGTCTTCTCGCGGAATTAAAGCATCCAGATTAACTGTAACCATAAGTCTGTCGTGCGGGTAGAGAAAGGTAATAATGTCGTATAGGCGATCTCTTAATATATTAACTCTTTTATGCTGACATTGTTAGAAATTTACGGGGTTTTTGCAGGGTGAGAGCATCTCAAAAGCTATTGACAATTGGCCAATTTTGTGATCTGCATGAGCATTTCAGGTGATACCAGTCAATCAGAATAGTTACGAAATCTTAACATTTGGTCGATTTTTGCTTAACAATTGAGATGGCAAATTCTCCTCAAATATTCCTGAATCGTGGGTAAACAACCCACATAAAGTTCATTTTGTCAAGGATTGTTAAGATGCGCTTGCCCTGGCAACTGAATTTTCCCCGGTAGAGGTTCCTGGCGGGAGTTATGGGGATATTGGTCATCGATTAAATCCTCTAAAGTTTTGGCAATAAGTTCAACAAAGCTATTTTTGTGAACTTTTGCCAGTTTTTTGAAAGAGCGCTCGAAGTTGTCAGAAGATTCAATCGAGAAGGGAATTGAGCCAGTCATGCACCTATGACCATTGTAGAAGAAATTGACAATTAGTACAAGTGTATGAAGAAAGCTTAACAATGCTCATGGGGTAATGGGGGAAGTTTTAATATTTGTCGTCACTCACTCTACCAGTGGGTAAAGTCTGCCGCAAATTGAGATAGGGATAACAGCTTAATACGGGTATCTTGAGCAACTTTTTGGCGCATTTGAGCGGTATTATATCCCCAATCGGCTAAATATAAGCCCACATCGTTTAAATCTGCTTGTTGTTGCACTAATTCCAAAGCATCGAGACGATCCTCGACAAACCACAAATTAGCGGGAGATTCGGGTAAATCAGCCAGTATTTGCTGAATAGTCAGGTATTTCGGCTGTTTAATCTCTTTGCCAATTAATCTCGCTTCGGGAAAATTAATTGCTACTTTTTGTAACAGTTGCTTGACAAAACGACTTTCTTTTGTAGTGATGATATAAACCAAAAAATCCGAGTCTAAAAGAGAGGCCAGGCGATCGATTGCGGGTTGATAAAATTGATGTAAGGCTAACCAAGACTCTAGATCCGACTCAATCCATCGATCCCTAAGACCATCGAGAGCATTTGAGAGAACTTTTTTCGCTATTTTCTCCCTTTCTAGCAGATTTTGCCGAATTGACGGCCAATTATTTAAAGCTTCCTCGTCGGGAATACCGAGAACGAGCGATCGCAACAGTAAGGGCATTTCCCAACCGGTTTCGATAACGGGACGAAGTTGCGAAAACCTAGGGAAAAAATCCTCGGGAATTATTTCCGGCCAAAGGGTTTCATAGGTGCGTTTGCTAATCTGAAAATACTCGATCATGCCATCACAAAGAACACCATCAAAATCCAGTGCCAGAATGCGGGGGAATTGATTCATAAATGCTGGTTTAATCTTAATAATGGCAGTATAGCGCAGCTATTAGCTATTCTTGGCTTCATCGTTGACATAACATAGCTGTCTGATGATTTCTGTAACAGAATTTTTCAATCCCTCTACATGAATCCAGCCCACATATACAGCATATACGATATTTTGGTGATTGTCCTGTATATAAACATGATGGACACGATATAAATCTGAGCTTAAATAAATATAACCACTAGCATCTTTAAATTTACCTTCTAGTAATATTTTTTCTTTTAAAGGTTTCATTTTTACCACATCTTTAGTTACTCCAGATATTTTGGCTATTCTTTGTATGGCAAGATCAACACAGGTGTTATTACTGTAACTATTACCATGATTATAATCCTGCTGACCGAAATAAATTGTCTCTACGATATTTTTGGCTACTTTATCTGATGCTAGGTAATAGGTATGAGCATTAAGGGAATTTAAGACAACGGCAGCAATTTCTACAGAATCAAAAATATTGCCGGTCGCTTCTAGATAATAATCGCTCATCAAAATCTTGGATACATCGGTTATAGAATCAAAAAGAGGACGAATTGGATAAGCGATAATATCGGAGGAATTGATTAGATTATTCCAGAGCAAACGCTGACTTTGATGCTGGCTAATAAATTTTTCAATTTGATTGTTATCAATGCCTAGAGTTAGATTTAAAAATGGGATCGGTGAACCCATCGTTGTTACACTAAATAGGGAAAGTTTGCCCCGTTCTTTACCGATAAGATCACGAATTTCATGAGCGGGATCTTTAGGGTCAAAACGCTCAGAAAATAACAGATACCAAAGGATTACAGTACCCAAAGAATGGGCCACTATATGTAATTCGGTTTCCTGGGGATAAGCTTGAACAAGATCGATTAATTGATCGGCAATAATGCGGCGAATTTGGTTTCCTCGATCGCTCCCTAAATAGCTAAATGCGTCACCGATAAAATAAGATAAATACTCTTTTCTAAAATTTTGATAGCGAAAGGATTGCTCGGGGTTAAAATTACTATTTTTCTGTTTTTTTGTCTGTAATTCTTGCTCGATATCTCGCCATAATTTTTCGGTTCCTTTGAGAACATTTCCCCAAAATCCCGGATAACAGTAGGGAATCGCCCGATTTTTGCGTTTACATTCTTCTTCAATTAGTTTAATTAATTTATTGGCATAACTAGCCTCTCTTGTTGCCACTCCATGAATAAAGTAAATAAGCATAATAGATTTATCTCAATAAGCGGCGATCGGAATCTCTCTTAATATACCCTTCTAGCTTCAGAAAATATCAGGATGGAACGAGATATGGTAATGCAGAAGTTATCCTCTTTGTCAAGAGATGGTGGGTTACGCATTGCTAATCTATAGGATGATATTCATTTGGAATAATTGCGGTGGGTTACGCGTTGCTAACCCACCCTACTGGACTAATTGATTGAGGAGATGAAGTTAAATAAAGTTACCTGCCACCAGATTATTACTATTAACTATTAATCATTTAGGTTTACTGGCGAAATTGCCGAAAAATAATTATCAGAGTTTATCTTTATTTGAGGGGTAGTTTTGTAGATGTTAACTAGGTTAAAGATGGCATAGCCAACGGATAATTGAAACCAGTTGATTATCATTGGTTAAGTTACCGGCATTGGTGAGTTTTTTCGTCTCTAATTGCTGATAAATTTCCCTAGCCATTTTTGGTTCAATAGCAGCGCCGATAAAAAAAGTATAAGGATGCTTAGAGATTTTTCTAAAAGCATCATCAATTCTCTGCAAAGCAGTACGAGCAGTTTTCCAATGTTCATCTGCTCCTGGGGGATCAATCCCACCTTTTAATTCTCCCAAAGCAATGTATAAATCAGGAGATTGTAAGGTTTGTTTTTTGATTTTTTGATTAGCTAATTGCGTCGAATCACATTTTAAAAGGCACAAATCAATATTGTTGTTATTAACAAGGGGAACATTGACATTATAAATTATTGTTCTTGGTTGGCTGTTATTTAACCAGCTAACACCTCTAACCAAGATTTCTAGATTAGGTGTCATTTCTTCAGCTTCTCTCCATTGATTATTACTAGAATTGAGCCAATCATAAGCAATCCCTGCTACTCTTAAAGTTGCTAATAGAGAACGAGTAAATTTACTTTGAGCTAAGGAGCCACCTGCATTTCTCATGATTCCTCCTAAAGTGTCACCCCGAATCAATAGAAATCTATAGACTAACTCCTCGACAAAATTAGTCCCCGCAGGTTCCAGAAAATTGACAATTAATTCTTGAATTGCTTCTACCTTGTCTTGGGGATGTAAATAATTTTTAGCTTTATCAGAAATTCCCGATGCAGTTAATAAAGCCGCTTGAATATCTGGGATGTTTAGTAACTCTCTAGGATTGTTTACGGTTTGGGCAATAATTTTTAAGGTTCTTGCTTCTGCAATTAAAGGAGTAGCTCTCTGATTTTTTTCTAAGGCTAGAGCAATAAATCCTGAACGGATAGCTTCATAGGTAGTCTCCAAATCACAACTTTGGTTTAAATGCAAGAGATAGGGTTTTTCCATTAAGGCTTTCTCCACACATAAATACATTTTCTTAAAGATTCTCTACCATGACATCCCATTTGCTGACTACTATTACCTTTTCCATTAGGAACTACTAAAATATTTTCTACTTTAAATCCAATTTCTTCAGCAATTTTTGACAAAATTAAATCTACAGAAATACTAGCTCCCGCATAACGAACGTTATCATTAATCATACAGAAAATACCAGAGGATTTCATAACCCGAAAGCATTCATAAATTAGACAAGACATTTCCAGAAAATACCCCCTGATCATCCGAGGAATACCATGGTTATTTAAGGCCTTGCTTGATTTTAATTCCTCTAAATAATCCAGGACACTTTCTAATAATTTTTGACGATCAGTTATGGCAATGACTGGCGACCATTGTTCATTTATTTTTAGTAACTCTTTGGGTTTATTTTCAACAGTGCAACTAAGCATTTGTTGACGTAATTGTTTTAATTGTAGTTGATCTATTCCCAATAGAGCCAATTCCAAAGCGTAGATACGAGTATAATCATAGCGATTACAATAAGGAGGAGAAGTAATAATAGAATCGTATTTTTCTGAGGAAATCTCTGGCAAAATCTCAAGACAAGAACCTTGATATAGTTGAATTTTTCCCTGAGGATAATCTCTAGAAAAAAGTTCCAATTGTTGCTGACTAGGCTCTAAATCTGCGAGAATTTCTCTTAACTTGCTATGGAGGGCAATTTTAAAGTCTAAAATTTCCCCTTTGTCAAATATATTTTTGCCCTGTTGTCTCCCAGAACGATAATCCCAACGCAGGTATTGACCATCTTTTCTAGTATAGCTAATTGATTCGAGAATAGAAAGTAAGGCAAATTTTAAGATCCCTTGCACTCGCTCATTCTCTTGGGCAATCAACCCTAAGTAACTTTCTATACAAGCCTGATTTTCTTGGGGATATGCTCCTTGAGTAATTGGTAATTCTAATAACTTAACTTTGTAATCTACCTGTTGCCAAAGGCTATGGTTAGACCAATACTCTAGACGATATATATCATCACTATTTAAGCCATTTTCTAAAATTTGTCTAGTAATAATTAATTCCTGTCCAATCGGCAATAGTTCTATTCCATCTGCTGATAAACCCCTGGACGCCGCCGCAAATAAAGTTGTTCCGCTGCCAGCAAAAGGGTCTAGTATTTTTCCTTGTTTGATACCATATTTTTCTAGAAGATAAACTATCAGATCAACGGAAAAACCCTCTTTATATTTATACCAGCGATATAATAGGTTGATTCTTATTACCTTGAAAACTCACTAGGGTACGAGATAATTGCTCAGAATCAAGTAATTTGTCTTGAAAATAATTAAATAACTCTCGATCGAGATTGTTGATTTCTAACAATCTTTCTGCTACATTAACTGGACTATTAATCATTTAGGTTTACTGGCGAAATTGCCGAAAAATAATTATCAGAGTTTATCTTTATTTGACTTGTAATTTTAATCAGTGGGGAAAGGGCGATACTTAAGGATTAATTCTCGCACCGATTCCCCTAGATTTAATCTCAATCCCCTAGACAAATACCCAAACCCCTGGCGGTTTTGACTAAAGTTTCTTCGGGATCGACGACGCGATAGGTTTTAATCGCCTCCTCAATGGGAACACTGACCACTTGCCGATTTTGCCAGGCCACCATGCGATCGAATTCTTCCCGGGCGATCAGATCCACGGCCGCAACGCCAAAAGCCGCCCCCAGTAAGCGATCCATTGGAGAAGGAATACCCCCCCGTTGAATGTGGCCCAGGAAAGTCACTCTCGTTTCGGCCCCGGTTTCCCTGGCAACTTCTTCGGCTAAATAGCGACCGATACCCCCGAGACGATCTTCCCCTAGGGCTTTCTTTTGTGATAGGCGATCGCCGGTTTCCGTACGCACAGCCTCGGAGACAATAATCAGAGAAAACTGTTTATCCATACGCTGCCGTTGCCGGATCTTCTCGCAGATATTCTCTAATCGGTAGGGAATTTCGGGAATGAGAATGATATCGGCCCCCCCCGCAATACCGGCAGCCAGGGCGATATGGCCGGCATCTCTACCCATAACTTCTAGAATCATCACCCGGTTATGACTAGCGGCGGTAAAATGGAGGCGATCGAGGGCTTCTGTGGCGATATTAGTAGCTGTATCGAAGCCGATGGAGACTTCTGTAGCTCCCACATCATTATCGATGGTTTTGGGGATACCAATCAGATTAATGCCTCCCTGTTGGGCAATACGGCGCAAAATCGCCAGACTACCATCGCCACCGATGCCGATCAGGGCATCCAGTCCCAGACTATGATAGCCGTCAATGATTTCCTGAGAGCGATCGATCAGGGTTCCATCCGGCATCGGGAAAGCGAAGGGATCCCCCTTATTGGTAGTACCGAGAATTGTTCCCCCCATCACCAACAGGCGATCGACTCCTTCAATATCAAAGATAGTGGTTTTTGGGGGACGGTTAATTAATCCGTTAGTTGCTTCTCGAATACCCACCACTTCCCAGCCATAATTGCCACTGGCATGGTGGACAACGGCACGAATGGCGGCATTTAAACCCGCACAGTCACCACCACTGGTGAGAAGTCCAATTCGTTTTTTTTCACCCATAGGTTTTTGTTAGGAGATTAACAAATCTATATTTAGGGAAAAGTTGCAGATAATGCCTGAAAATTAAGAAAGTTTCTAGATCGTCCCTGACAGCTAGGGGAAAAATCGGGATATTCTGGTTTCTGTGTGGAAACGAGTTTTATACTGATAGTTTCTTCCGCAAAATAGTCCTAATACTAAATCCGTTGAATATAGGCTACATATCAGGAGAGTCACTCCACTTGCGGGAGTGACTCTTAAATGATTACAGATGTGTCAGCAGCTGCGTGTAAGCATCTCACCGAAAAACTAATGCGCGGGGGTTTGGGGGCGGCGCCACGCCCCCAACGGGGGGTTTGGGGGGTAGAACCCCCCAAAAGCTTGGATTGAGTGATCAAGTCGGAAGTAATACTAAATCCGTTGGGTATAGGCTAAATATCAGGAGAGGCACTCATGCAAAAGGGGGAATAAATAATCAGTTTTTAATAACCAGATTTAGTATAAAAGTTCTGCCCGATAAGCACTTCAGGATTCCATAAGCAAAAATTATCACACAAAGTCGAGAAGATCCAAAACCGAAAAATCCGCCCCCATCCCCTCAGTAATCGATCACGAGCAGGGTATGCAGGGCGACACGGATTCCCATTATACTAGAAAGTATATAGCAATCTTAGGGTATTTGTCAACCCTAATGTACGATAAATTTTCTGATAACTGATAGCCGATCAATTTAACTATTTACTGCTTGCTGAAGACGGGATATATCCCAACCTTTTTGATTGAGAAGTAGCCAAGACTGCATTAAATCTGGACCGTGTAACTCCCCCATCAAAGCGGCGCGCAGAGACTTCATCACTAGACCTTTTTTAACCCGATGGGCTTTAGTTGTTGTCTCAACAATCCCCTTAGCAACTTCTCCAGTCAAATCGGGAGTAATAGCGGCGAGAATATCCTTGATAATATCCTTAACTCCCTCTAATTGTAATTGACTTAAAGCCTCCTGATTATAATTAGCCAGAGGGGTTAAAAGTAGGCGACTTTCGGCGACAGCATCGCTTAAACGAGTTAAACTCGGACCGATGAGAGTAGCCAATCCGATCAACCAAGCTCGATCGGTTTCAGCATCAAAATTATACCCTGCTTCTTGCCAGTAGGGGAGAAGTAAAGGCACTAATTCCTCACCGCTTAAACGATGGAGATATTGACTATTAATCCAATCCAATTTAGTCCAGTCAAATTTTGCCCCCGCTTTATTTACCCGTTCTAAACTAAACACTTCAGCGGCCGTTTCAAGGGTAAAAATTTCTTCAGTGGAATCGGGAGGAGTCCAACCGAGGAGAGTCATGTAATTAACCAAAGCTTGCGGCAGAAAACCCAGTTTTCGGAAATCCTCGATCGAAGTTACTCCATCCCGTTTAGATAACTTACGACCCTCCTGATTTAAGATCAAAGGAGTGTGGGCAAACTCCGGCACTTTTGCCCCTAAAGCTTCGTATAAAAGAATTTGTTTAGCCGTATTAGCGATGTGATCTTCCCCACGAATAACATGGGTAATTGCCATAT
The DNA here is from genome assembly GCA_002282935.1 of Microcystis sp. LSC13-02. Classification (GTDB taxonomy): domain Bacteria; phylum Cyanobacteriota; class Cyanobacteriia; order Cyanobacteriales; family Microcystaceae; genus Microcystis. The sequence continues at coordinate 18,338 of MTBT01000062.1, forward strand.
CGATATCATCAACAACTACCGCTAAATTATAGAGAGGCTGACCAAAGTTTTCCTCGGCATTTTCGCAGGTACGAGCGATCACCATATCTCCCCCTAAATCACTACCTTTCCAGATAACTTTTTCCCGGATTAAATCCTGCCAAATAATTTCTCGATCGTCATCAATAATAAAACGAATTACTGCTTTTCTCCCCCCTTGCTCAAATTGCGCTTGTTGTTCGGGGGTGAGATAACGATGACGATTATCGTAACGGGGGGCAAGATTGCGGGCTTTTTGTTCTTCCCGCATTTTTTCCAATTCTTCCGGGGTACAATAACAACGATAGGCTAAACCTCGATCGAGCAGGGTTTGAATGGCCTGACGATAATAATTAAGGCGTTGAGTTTGAAAAAAAGGACCTTCATCCCAATTCAGTCCTAACCATTGTAGGCCCGCTTGAATATTTTCCGTATATTCTGGTCGAGAACGTTCTAAATCTGTATCTTCCACGCGCAAGATAAATTTCCCCCGGTGATGATGGGCAAAAAGCCAGTTAAACACGGCTGTGCGCGCTGTTCCAATGTGTAAATTTCCTGTGGGACTGGGGGCAATACGAACTCTCACTGTCACGATTTAACTCCTAGATTTTTTGCGGCAACGATATCCCATATTATTGCAAATTCACCTAGGCCAACTCGCGAAATTAAGACAGTTTTCAGCCAGGGTTGCCAGCAGCAATTATCAGTTCTTTTGTACCGATTAAGCTCGGATTGTTAGCCCTGAGTAACCGCACTGGGCAGCCGGAGAACAATAAAACATCTTGGGGAATGTAAAAATATATAAAAGTATGTGAAGATGTGCGGAATGTCGGTTATAAATTTTGGAGATGTCTATTGGTTTTATCTCTGAGCTTGCGATTAATCACAATGTTTGAAACTCTATTATCTTCGATTTTGCTTACCCAGTCTAATTATATCTATCTGACTCCCACTAATAAGGTGGCAGTGCAGAGAAGAATTGTCGAAAAAAGTTTTAGTTCCGATCCTCAGATTAATCCTAGCGAAATCTCCAGTATTTTGAATCTTCAGCCCCAATGTGGTGCGAATCCTGCTAATTCTGGTTCTTCGGTTTTTGTTATGCAATGGACGGGGTTATAAGGAATGAAACCCTTATAGAGAGGGACATTGCCGCGATTTTTGTCAATTGTCAATTTATGTCACCCGATCGAACCATACCAAGTAACGAAGAACCCTAATTCTCAGATTCAATGCACTTGGAAAGAAGGAAATAGACAAATAAAAGCCTATTGGTTAAAACCTTGGCGCTTTCAGCGCTGGGAATCTAGGGGATTCTAGCTATATGTTGAGGTAATATCAGTTCTCAAAATGAATAGCTACCAAAGGGTGCGGGAGTCTCCCTCTCCGGGGAGAGGGGTTGAGAGAGAGATATTTTAGTACCCGTATTATTTCGGTAATTTAGGCAGCGATTAAAGATTTGCTCAAAAGTTGCCAACGAAAATATCTTTCCCCACCCAATTCGAGGACAAATTTTAACCGGGGTTCCTGTTGACTAAGATTAATTAAGTATTGTTTTTCTTCCGAGGACAAAACAAAACTTTCAATAATCCAAATCACTAAACCTTTAGATTTGGGGGGTAAATTTTCCAATTGATAGGTAGCAATGGGAGGAATAAAATAAACCGGTCCCACGGCTGCTTCCTGACCAATATTTTTTTTACCTAAATGGGGGGGACGGACTCCATGAATGCCGGTAAGATAGGCACTTAAATCGCCTAGACCTCTAGCGGTGATATGCAGGACATTGTAACCAGTGGCCCGTAAACGTCTTTGATAGCGTCCCTCGTAACCCCCTTCTAAGGGTGCGTAAACGCCTAAAGCACCGTATTGTTCCAGATCGCGAATAAATGGTTTTCCCGTGGTCAGTAGTGCCATAGCTAGTAAAAAAATCTTTTTCCCTATAATCGCACGTTTTGTTAAGTTGTGCGTCAGCTGAACAAAGAAAGACTTAAGATCAAAGATAGAGAGAGACAATCGCTACTCTCCCAAGGAGGTAATATGTTTCACGATCTCCTTTATCCCAACGGACTGCTTTATATCCTGATTAAACTAACTGTTTTAGCTTTAGCAGTCTTGCTCTGGTTTACGGTCGTTTCGGCCCCGGCTGTCTGAAAAAAATCCTGCTCTTGTCGCAGGTTAGCCTTGTCTTCTACAATTAGCGTTCTATGCAATGCCTGAATTTTGTCGATGACTCCTGTTAAATTGCCGATCGATCCTTTTCTGAAACCCAACCTAACTACTAAGCTCCTAGTAGTTGGGTTGGTATTGACAATTATTTTTATCCTGATTGCCCTGTTTTCGCCCCTTCTGCAAGCGATCGGACTGATTCAGGATTCAACCGACATTTTAAGCAATTATCCCCTACAAGCCCCCAGTTCTGCCCATTGGTTCGGGACGAATGTGCGCGGTTATGATGTCTTTTCCCGCACCCTATTCGGGGCCCAGGCGGCCTTGTCCGTGGTATTTTTGGCCACAGGATTATCTTTGGTCATCGGGGTTCCTTTAGGGTTAATTAGCGGTTATTTGGGGGGTAAGATCGATCGCGTTCTCCTCTTTCTCATGGATACCCTCTACACCTTGCCGGGGTTATTATTATCGGTGGCTCTCGCCTTCGTCTTGGGTCGTGGTATCTTCAATGTAGCGATCGCTGTTAGCATTGCCTATATTCCCCAATATTTTCGCGTGGTCAGAAATCAAACCGCCAGCGTTAAAAATGAGTTATTCATCGAAGCAGCGCGAGCGATCGGGGCCAGTCCTAGCCGTATATTATCAAAATATCTTTTCTTTAATGTCGTCCAGAGTGTCCCGGTTCTGTTTACACTCAACGCGGCGGATGCGATCCTTGTTTTAGGCGGTTTAGGCTTTTTAGGCTTAGGATTACCGGAAGAAGTGCCGGAATGGGGTCATGATCTCAAGGAAGCTTTGGCGGATTTATCTACAGGTATCTGGTGGACCACTTTATTTCCCGGATTAGCAATGACCACGATGGTGGTGGGTTTATCCCTCTTGGGAGAGGGGTTAAGTGAAATTTTTAACCCCCTGAGTCGTAAACGCTAAAAGCGAGGTCAGAGTTCGAGACACCCTCAGCCTCTCTGTCCGGTAACGATGTAAGATACCCTTTGGGCGATATTGGTGGCGTGATCGGCCATGCGTTCCAGATGACGGATTAGCAAAGCCATCAGCAGGATTGGTTCCACCACACCCTTAATATCTCTTTGATGGGCGAGAGTGTGATAAAGATGCTCATAGGCTCGATCGACCGTATTATCTAGTTCTTTGACCTTTGGACCCGCTTCTTGATCGAGGTCGGCCAGGGCGACAAGGCTCGTGGCTAACATATACTGAGCATGGTGGGACATAGCCTCGATCTCACTCATACAATCGTGAGGAGTATAGGCGAATAATTTGAGCGCTATTTCAGCCAAATCCTTGGCATAATCGCCGATACGCTCCAAATCGCGCACTAATTGCATAAAAGCACTTAACAGCCGCAAATCTTGAGCTACGGGAGCCTGTAGCGTCATGAGAGTGGCACAATCTAACTCGATTTGACGGTAGTAGCGATCGATTTCCTGATCGAGGGGGGCGATTTTTTTCGCCATTTCCAAATCCCTAGCAAAAAGGGATTGATGGCTAAGACGAAAGGATTCTTCGACCAAGGTTCCCATTCTCAGCACATCCTGTTCCAATCGCTGGAGAGAACGAGCGAAATAGGTGCGATCGGGATGATTGGTTTCTTTGGATAGGCTCACGGTCGGATTCGCTTAACATAAAACTACTCTTTCTCTACAGTCATAACAAGAAAATTTTAGATTTTGCACAGTTGTCTAGAGAACTTGACAGATTTTTTGGGGGATAGGGGTTGGGGGATGGGGAAATGGGGGAAATTCAACTAATACCCCCACACCCATCACCTCACCTAATTTTTTTGACGGGGGAGAGTGACTTGTAGGCGAGCGCCGCCGGTGTTAGGATCATTTTGAGCGACGATCGAACCGCCATGGGCTTGAATAATCTCTTTAGCAATCGATAAACCTAAACCGGTACTATAATCCTTTGTGCCTTGTTTTTGACGGGTGCGGGAAGGATCACCGCGAAAGAGGCGATCAAAAACGTAGGGTAGATCCGCTTCGTTAAATCCTTTACCGTTGTCGATAACGTCAATTTTTAGCCATTTTTTCCCGATAGTATCGGATATTTCTCGAATTTCTAGGCGAATTTTCCCCTGATCGGGACTATACTTAATGGCATTATCAAAGAGATTCAGGAAAACTTGCAGCAGACGAGAGTGATCAACTTCCAGCGTCCAATCCACCGGAGAGGAATAATCTAAGCTAATCTGTTTTTGGTCCGCTAAAGGGGTGACAGTCTGCCAAGCGGTGGTGATTAGCTCCTGTAGATTAATCATCTGGTATTGTAAATATCGCCCCGCATCCGCTTGTAATTGACTGATTTCTAGCCAATCGCACACTAATTGGCTCAAACGCTCCACTTCTTTCGCCATTTGTTCTAACCAGCGTCTTTCGGGAGCTTGGAGGCGTTTCTGTAAAGCTTCGGTAAGGAGAGAAATGGAGGTTAAGGGAGTGCGTAACTCGTGAGTTAAGTCAGAGAAAGCTCGCTCGCGATTTTGCGATAATTCCACTAAAGGCTGTCTATTTTCGATAAATACAGCGATTTCACCTTCTGGTAAGGGATAACCGTAACCCTTCAAGGCAATCGATTTAGGAGCAGTCACTTGGCGATCGCTAATGGGGGTGACAGGATAATTAGTCGGGTAAAAAGTCCAAGTTTGCACCTGTGGACTCTGTTTTTGGCGAGTTTCTTGAATTAATTGATCTAATTCGTAGGAGCGCACTAATTCCAGCAGCAGACGCACTTGCTCCGGTTGCCAGCGATCGAGTTTTAAGAGGGTAATTGCCTGTTGATTGCACCAGAGCAGTCGATTATCGGCATCTATATGAAGATAGGCGATCGGCGCTCGTTCTAGCAAGGATTTCTGAATTTCTAAGCTCTTTTCTCGCTCTTGCAGACTTTGGGAGAGAAACTGTAATTCTCGACGCACCAGGGAGGTAACGGGAAAAGAGGCCGACAAATCCACCGAATCCGAGAGAGCGCTCAGGGTTCGCTTTAACTCTCTATTTAAGCGTGAGACTTGCCAGTAACAAATACTCAAACCTAAAACTACTCCGAAAATAAAAGCGAAAATAGTCATTATCCCAGCAAGCGGCGATCGCTAAACTTGAAAATATAATCGCTCACCTAGCCAAAACGATAACCGAAACCGCGTACAGTAATCAGGTATTCTGGTTGACTGGGATCGATTTCCAGTTTTTCCCGTAACCAGCGAATGTGAACATCGACGGTTTTAGTGTCTCCTAAAAAATCCGGTCCCCAAATTTGTTCAATTAATTGATCTCTTGACCAAACTCGGCGCGGATAACTCATAAATAGGTCTAGGAGACGGAATTCTTTAGGAGAAAGGTTAATTTCTTCATCTCGCACCTTCACCCGACATTCCTGGGTATAGAGAAGAACATCGCGGAATTTTCGCACGGGAGCGGCAGCTAGGGAAGTAAATCCTTGACGACGAATGAGAGCGCGACAACGAGCGACTAATTCGCGCATACTAAAGGGTTTAGTCAGATAATCATCGGCACCCACTTCTAAACCCAAAACTCGATCGGTTTCGCTGGCCTTAGCACTTAAGATTAAAATCGGGATAATATTGCCGTGATAGCGCAACAGACGACAGATATCAAGACCGTTGATTTGCGGTAACATTAAATCCAAAACGACCAAATCAAAACGAGACTCACCGTGATTAGATTCTTGACTTTGCAGTAGTTCTAGGGCAGCGCGACCATCACTAACACCGAGCGCCTCGTAACCTTCTTCTTCCAAAGCCAAAATAATCATATCCCGAATCACTTCTTCATCTTCCACGATTAAAATCCGATGATTGGGAACGAAATTCGTACTCGCCGACAAGGGGGGGTTGTCAAGGGTTAACATAAAAATACTTGATTATTCGTCCTAATTTTATCTCAATTTGTCAACCTGCACTCGTCTTGGAAGGCTGGAGCCGAATGTTATTACAGTTATCTACATGGTTAGAGGTGGAATCCTATCTAGAACAATCTCAGGGAATTATTATTCCTATCGGTTCCACGGAACAACACGGGCCGACGGGACTGATTGGTACAGATGCTCTATGTGCGGAGGCGATCGCTAAAGGAGTGGGGAAACAGGTACAAGCAATGGTAGCACCGACCTTAAATGTTGGTATGGCCCTACATCATACGGCTTTCCCCGGTACAATTAGCCTTCGTCCTAGCACTTTGATTCAAGTAATCCTCGACTATGTAACTTGTTTAGCTAGAGCCGGTTTTCGTCAATTTTTCTTTATTAATGGTCACGGGGGTAATATTGCTACCCTAAAAGCCGCTTTTGCGGAAACCTATTATCATTTGGATTCCCTTAATTTACCTAACACAAACGAGGTTAAATGTCAAGTGGCCAATTGGTTTATGGTGCGAGAAGTTTATCTTTTAGCCAAAGAATTGTATGGAGATCAGGAGGGTTCCCACGCTACACCAAGCGAAGTGGCGTTAACTCAGTATCTTTACCCTGAGAGTCTTAAAAACGCCTTTTTATCCGAAAAAGTGGCTTCTGGTCATGGTATTTACGGTGCGGCTAATTTTCGCCAAAATTATCCCGATGGTCGTATGGGTTCCAATCCTGCTTTAGCGACTCCCGAACACGGTCAGAGGTTCTATGAATTAGCCGTGAAAGAATTGAGTAATACTTATCTAGGGTTTGCTGAATAAATCTAAAAACCTTGTTGTAGAAGACTTTTAGACTTTTTTCCCCTCAAAAAGTGCCAGCCCTTGCAGTGGTCGGGGGGAAAATTCAGGGACTTTTTCCCTGAAAATTAGGTAATTGACCCCCTCAAAATCGGTAAAACCCTACACCCCACACCCCACACCCTGCCACCACCGAAAAACTTTTTGCCGCAAACCCTATCTAGGGTCTGCTGAAAAAGTTTTTCGGTGGGGGTAGGAGTCAGGAGTCAGGAGTCAGTAGCCGGTCGTTTCAGGCTTTGTTGCCCTTCAAAAGCTTTATTTTAAAAGGGTTTTACCATTATTCAGCAAACCCTATCTAGAATGGCTCTCTTGTCCTGTGTCTAAGTTGATTAGTGACTAGGCCACCGAGACCCGGAATAATTTAACTGTCACCCTATAGACAAAACTTAAATATCCAAGGAGAAAATTGATGATTACCACCACTGACAATAACTCCAATCAACCTCTGGCTAGTTTGCGGGAAATACAAGAACTTTCCATCGCAATTGCAGCCAAAAGCCTCAATCCCGCCATGCTAACGGTTGATTTCCTCAAATATTCGGGAATAGTTCCCCCCGACTGGGAATTAAATGGCCAACCGGTACTCAATCCTAATTACGCTCAAGTTAATTTTCAAAATGGTATCAGCATCGTCGCCCAACCCCGGAAAATTACCTTTGTGGAGATAATTAACTCTCCCGATAGCCTGAACCTGAAACTGCCAGAAATTGTTGGTTTATATCTAGATAAACTCCCTTTGGCCGAATATCAAGCCCTGGGTATCGCGCCGAAAAGTATTGTTCCTCTCCCTGGTAGCCCCGATGCCGCTAAAAAATACATCACCGAAACTCTTCTGGCCCCCGGTCCCTGGCACAATTTCGGTACAGCCCCTCTACAAGCCAGCATCAATCTACTTTATCAGTTAGAAACCTCTCAGCTATCCCTGGCGATTAACGAGGCAAAATTGCAATTACCCGATGGCCAAACCTTAGCGGCGCTATTATTTGCCGGTAACTTTAACTATAATCTGGCCGAGGGTAGCGATCGATTAAATCTGCTCAAACAATATCTGGGACAATGGCAAAAAGATCTAGAGATTTTCCGAGAATTAGTCACCCAGCGTTTTCTGGAAAGACAACTCCCGGTTTTCCCCTCTAATATCAATCTGCCCCTAGGACCCCAAGGTGGACTGTAATCAGTCATCAGTCAATATTTAGGGACTTGCGCTTTGATAATGTCCCATTGGCTCTTCGTTACTTGTTATGGTTCGATAGGGGGGCATAAATCGACTAAATCCTTATCTGGCAAGAGACTTAATTGATTAGTTCGCTCT
>MTBT01000063.1 GCA_002282935.1 Microcystis sp. LSC13-02
GCCTTTCGCAGTCTCTGATAATGCTTTTTAAAATGCTTAGGATTAGATACTTTGTCACCATCGCTGGTAATCACAAGGCTACTAATTCCTATTCTCGGTAAATTTAGAGGTCTTTAATTTCCGCATCAAAGTCGCACCTGTGCCGAGTGTGCCAAGGGCGAGGAGACCTAATAAAGAAGAAGGTTCAGGAACAGTGGCAAGGGGGGCAAGGGGGGCAAAACTTGTTAGCTGTAATAAATCTCCAAAACCACCAGAAGTAGCGATTTGAAACTCTGAGGCTGCAGTAGGTGCATCAAGATTTGAAATAATATTAAAATCACCGCCATTACCAAAAGAAGGGGTTCCCCAAGGGTCATTGCTAGTTGGTTGTCCTACCAATTGTTTGGTAAAGTCTAATGTTCCACCATTGGTAGCTAAGAAAAAATTCTTATAATCAGCTAATGAAAAAGTTCCATTGCCGCTGCTTGCTCCTGTAACCGTTATGGAAAAGGAGTTAACAGGTAGAGGGTCGGTATAACCCGGATTACTAATTAGGGAAGGATCGAAATCAATCAATCCATTTGCTGATGCACTATTGCCAAAGGCAGCGCCAGACCATTGCAAGGCAAATTGTGCGGCCTTAGCTGGATTAAATACACTACTAATGGAGAGTCCACTAACCACTAAACCTGTTACGAGACCAATTTTGTTGAAGTTCATAAAATCTCACAAGTGTACACGTAAACAATATCATATTTTTGTAAAAAGAAGTTAAGAAAAGATTAAATTACGGATAAGCTAAACGGCTTTTACTTCGGAGCACCGATATAGACTCCAAAAGGGTTATAGCTATTGGATGATGCAGGTTAAGCGCCGTTTAGCTTATATCCCATGAAGTAGGGTGTAGGGTGTAGGGTGTGGGGTGTGGGGTGTGGGGTGTACCCTGTCCCCACTAAAAAACCTATTCAGCAGACCCTAAGTTAAATAAGCGATAGTTACCCCCGAACCGCCCTCATTTTGGGGTGCTAATTGAAAGCGTTTTATCTGGGGATGACGGGATAAAAAATCGTGAACACCTTGACGCAATTTCCCCGTACCTTTACCGTGAATAATCCATAATATACCCGAGGGGGTGGCACGGACGATCGCCTGTTCGATATCCGTTTCTGACTCTGCCACCCTTGAACCGCGAATATCGACGGTATTATTAGCAGTACGAATTAAAGGAGTCTCCTGGGGTTTTGTGGGAGTTTGTGGCACATTTTTGACAGGTTTTGGCGCAGTTTCCACTTTTTGACCATCCAAAGACTCGATCTGATCTAAGGGTAGGGTCATCTTCATCATACCGAAACGCAGGGAAATCTCCTCTGATTCCGGTGAAATTGCTAAAACTTCGGCAGTTTGTCCCAAATTGGGCAAGCGTACCCTTTCCCCCACTTGCGGACGATAATTAACCTTAGTTTTTTCCGTTTTTGGTAATACCCTTTCTGCGATCGCAGTTAACTCCTCTGTGGCTTTTTGGGCATCCTTACCGGTTTTTGTTCCTGATTGCAATCGGCGAATAACGTCATTAATCTCTGCTTTTGCCGATAATAAAGCCTTTTGTAGCTCCTGATCCTGATAACGCTTTAATTCTCGCTCTCTCTCCTGTAGAGAATTGGCCCGCGTGGACACCTCTGTATAAAATTTCTCCGTTTGTTGGAGCAATTGACTTGCCTCTTTAGCTTTTGACTCCTGTTCCCGTCTTTGCGCTTCCAAACCCGCAATTACTTGATTTATCTCCTCCGATAACCCCCCCAGATGATTTCTCGCTTCGGCCACAATTTCGGGACTTAATCCCAAACGCTGGGCAATAGTTAAAGCATTAGAACGCCCCGGAATGCCCCATAATAGTCGATAAGTGGGGGAAAGAGTGCGATCATCAAACTCTACCGAGGCATTTTCAAAGCGAGAATCTCGATACTTTAACGCTTTTAATTCCCCGTAGTGAGTGGTAGCCACCGTTAGTAAACTATGGTCGGCGAGGTATTGTAAAATAGCGATCGCTAAAGGACTTCCTTCGGCCGGATCCGTACCTGCTCCCACCTCATCGAGTAAAACCAAGGAACGAGAATTTAAAGCCGCTAAAATGCGAACAATCCGGCGAATGTGACCCGAAAAAGTCGATAAACTCTGTTGCAAAGACTGTTCATCCCCGATATCGGCTAAAACGCGATCAAACCAGGGTATCTCTACCGGTTCCCGGGCCGGAATAAACAAGCCCGCTTTCGCCATTAAAGCCGCTAATCCGAGGGTTTTTAAAGTAACGGTTTTTCCGCCGGTATTTGGTCCGGTGATGGCAACAACGCGAATTTCTGGGGTAATCTGCACATTTATTGGTACGACATCCCCCCCCTGTTCGTGGTGTTTTTGCCACCAGAGCAAGGGATGACGCAAATTCCGCAAAGTAATCGTTTCCGACCCATCGATAAAGCGGGGGGGATTACCCTCTAACCATAAACTGTAACGGGCCTTAGCGGTGGCCAGATCGAGCCTAGTAGCGATCGCTAGTAAATATTCTAAATCCTCAAAAGCTTCGGCGATCGTATTACTTAACTGCCGGAGGATTTTTTCTTCTTCGATTTGTTCCTGACGACGATATTGCCGCAGTTGATTGCCTTGGTCAACGATAGAGTGAGGTTCAATGTAAAAAGTCGCCCCTGTGCTGGAAGTATCGTGAATTATCCCGGGTATTTGCTCTTTTTGCGCTGCTTTGACGGGAATCACCCAGCGGTCGCTTCTTTGGGTAATGACCGCTTCTTGGATGGCACCGCCCTGTTTTTGGATGATATCCTGTAATTTTCGGTAAATTCGCTCTTTAATCACCTTCATTTGTCCCCGAATTTCCCGTAATTGGGGACTAGCGCGATCGGATATCCGGCCATCTTCATCGATACAACGGTGTATTTCCTGTTCTATCTCTGGATAGGTGCGAATTTCCGCTACTAACTCTTTTAAAACTGGTATATCTTCCTGTTCGTCAATTAAACGCCGTAAACGTCGCACTCCCGCTAAAGTCGTGGCAATATTTAAAAGTTCCTGTCCCGATAATAACCCCCCCAGATGCGCCCTTTCTAGGGCATCTCCGATGTCGGTAATCCCATCAAAGGAAAGACGACTATCTAATTTTTGTTCTAAGCTATAAACTTCTTTGGTTTGGCAGAGTAGGTTTAAACTTTCCTCTTTGCTTTCTGGTAACGGCAATTGACGAATTGCGATCGCACCGAGTTTAGTCGCTGCAAAAGTAGCTAGGTGTTGACATAGCCGCGGCCATTCCAATAATTCTAGGGTTTCGTCTTCAATCAATTTTGTAGTTTTTTATAATACGCTTTGTATTTCTAGTCTAACCGGATTTGGTCTGATTTTGCCAGAGTCATTTCAGTGAACAGTAATCAGTCATCAGTAATCAGGGAAAAGACAGCACTGTTACTCGCACTTAAATACCGGTCACTTAACACTCCCGCTAGACATATCCAAAAATTATAACCCAATCACCGCTTGCTTTACTGAAATGTATATCTATCCTTGCTAATTCAATTTAACTGAAAAAATATGTGGCAATTAAAATCATTTCTGTTTGGGTAAGTTTATTGCCGACAAAGACTTCTAGTCTCGATATAATATTAGGTCGAGTTCTACTGATAACTGATAACTGATCACTGATCACTGTATCTAAATTCCTTTCTGGAGAGAGAATTGTACCTGTTTAAATTCTTGTTTTAAACGTTGTTTGAGTTTGTCGGGGATGGGACGGGAACCGTAGGCGGTATAATAACCAGCTAGAGAGTTTAAGGCTGTTTGCATAGTAGTGAAAGAACGCAAACCCCCGGATTTTTTATCTCGTCGGTAGAGGGAGATGTAATTGTTGATTTGTTCCTTTGCTTGCGACTCAACTGCCGCTTTATTCGGGTCATCTTTGACTAAATCAAGGGTTGTGGTTAAAGTTTCAATCACCGTCAGGGTATCCTGTCCATAATTGCCTGTTAACCCCGAACTACTAGAACAGCCCATCAATCCGATGACAAGGACGAGAACCAAAGCTAATAAGCGAGAAATGTAAGGTTTTGGAGACATATTTTCAATACCATAAGTTAATCCCAAGTCACCTTATCCTATCAGGAAACTGTTACCAGTTCTTCATGAGAGTCAACCGGCTGCAAAAATCAAAAATCTTTCCTTTAGTCAGGGGTCAACCGGGGATAAATAGCCAAAATATAGGCTTTTTGGTCGTTAAAAGCCCTATTTTTGCCTAAAATTTCGATGCCATCAACCCGGAGTGAGTTGATTCGGGACTAATTCCAGCTGCGATCAGGCACTGGTGGTGGTTTCCCGAAGGTAGATATCCGCCCTATCATCAGCCGTTTTTAAATCCGCGATTCCCGCTTCTGGAAACGGGACATCAGGATAATTCACCGCTACCTGGGCCAAGGCTTTCCTCAAGCTGGAACTAGGGTGAAATGGGCAGTTTGACGGTAAAGCTTGTTCCCTTATCCACTTGGCTATCTAGGGCGATTTCGCCGCGGTGGAGTTCGACGCATTTTTTAACCACTGCTAACCCCAATCCCGTGCCGATAATATTTTCCACATTCTGACCCCGATAAAAGGGTTCATAGATCTTACCGAAATTTTGGGTTAAAGCCCCGTCCTTTTAGGACGGCTTTTTAAACTATAGCTTGTTAACTTAACTTTTATTGTGCTATACTGAT
>MTBT01000064.1 GCA_002282935.1 Microcystis sp. LSC13-02
CCGATGTCAATGGGGCATTTAACATCATTAGAAAAGTAATTCCTGATGTCATTGACCAGGGAATAAAGGGTTTGCCGTTTAATCCTGTAGTACTTGACCCACTACGAATGACTAAGCTTTCAGACTTTTAAGTAAGTTTGAGTAAGTTTAGTTGAGCGGTTTCAACTTCTAGTCTGGCTTCCAGTACAAACTACTATCTCTCTGGTAGCTATAGTGGCAATGTCTTCACCATCAGGGCTGATGGTGTTGGCTCAGATACACTGATTATTCAAGGTACTGGGGTTGCTTTTTCAAGCAACGCTTCCTCGGTTCTTTTGGGATTGGTTAATAGTAATAATCTGGTGGCAGGTAACTTTATTTAACTTCATCTCGCCGATGAAGTAGTCCGGTTGGGTTGGTTAGGGACAGCGTAACCTACCCCAATTCTGATTAGATGGGAAGAAGAATTAACAAACCTAATCTTTGTCTCCTTTGTGTCTTTATTGTGACTAAAGTGTTTCGCTTTCCCGCTAATTGTTGTTTTAAGCATTGAATATTATCTTCGAGGTTTTGTAATTCGTCAGGAGCCATGGAAAAATAAGCTTAAATTAGCCAATTAATTCAATTATGATCTATCTAGGGTCTGCTGAATAAATCTAAAAACCTTGTTGGGTAAGACTTTTAGACCTTTTGTCAATCAAAAAGTACCGGATATGGGAGTGATCGGGGGGAAATTTAGGTACTTTTTCCCTGAAAATTAGGTAGTTGACCACCTGAAAATCGGTAAAACCCTACACCCCACACCCTACCACCACCGAAAAACTTTTTGCCGCAAACCCTATCTAGAAATGTCATTCCTTTAGCTGCCCCCACTCCCCAACACCCAACCCCTCACGGATCACCGAAAAAGCCTAGCTCAATCTGGAAATTTTGATTATGATCATTAGTAATTGACCTGTATTTGTGATATAGATTCAAAGGAGAAACACGGTGTCCACAGAAGTCATCGAAAAGCGTTCCACAGCGACAATCCGTAAACCAGCACCGCGTTATCGCGTTTTACTCCACAATGACGACTTTAACTCGATGGAGTATGTGGTTCAGAGTTTAATGCAAACGATCGCCGGTATGACGCAACCCCAAGCAGTCGATATCATGATGGAAGCGCACACTAATGGTACGGCCTTGGTGATTACCTGCATCCAAGAACACGCGGAATTTTACTGTGAAACCTTGAAAAATAAAGGTTTAACCAGCAGCATCGAACCCGATGAATAAAAGATTACGGGTAATTGCCACTTACCCAGTCCCCCTACGACTGGGAATTTTTATTTTGCTCTTACTTTTTCTCTGGTTGCCGATCGCACTTCCCCTCTATCACTTTTTTGCCACTAATGCTAATCTTGTCTCAATTTTGACCCTTTCTGTTCTCTATCTGGAATTTTTGGGGTTATCCCATTGGTGGGGACGGATAATTTATGGCGATGAGGGATTAGCCGATTATGGTTTGATTTGGCGAAGAAAAACGCCGATCGAATTAATTAACGGGTTGGCGATCGGTTTATTTTTCACTTTCTCGCTTTTTCTGTCCCAAGCGTTCCTAGGTTGGTTAAATTTCTTACCCGCAAATCCCCAGATCAGCAAAATCATCCTGGAGGGGTTTTTAGTCGCTTTAGCGGTGGGTTTTGCCGAAGAATTACTATTTCGGGGCTGGTTACTGGGAGAATTAGAAAAGGATTATCGTCCTGCTATCGCTCTAGTGATTAGTGCCTTAATTTTTGCTCTTGCTCACTTTATTAAACCTTTAGCCGAAATTATCCGCACTTTTCCCCAATTTCCTGCCTTAGTCCTCCTAGGATTAATTCTCGGTTGGGCAAAACGCGCCTGTGGTGGTAATTTGGGTAAAAGTATCGGTCTGCACGCGGGTTTAATCTGGGCATACTATATATTAAACGTCGGCCAGTTAATTAAATACACTGGTACTGTTCCCGATTGGTTAACTGGAATCGATAAAAATCCTTTAGCGGGAGTGATGGGTTTACTTTTCCTGACAATTCTCGCTATCTGGACAAGAAAAAAGCAGTTTTGAGTGAACGATAGGGGATTAAATCAATTACCATAAAGGGGAAATTGCCCATGAGAGTTATAACCGATGAATCAATTATTATCTTTTCTAGAATATCGCCCGCGTTTGCGTAATATCCTATCTTTTTGTTTCTCTCTTATCGTCATGCTGTTGATCGGTGTAGGCAAAGTCACAGCACAAGATTCAAATAATTCTACTCTGGATTTAGTTGCTAATCTCTGGATGTTAATAGCCGGCTCTTTAGTATTCTTTATGAATGCGGGTTTTGCCATGCTGGAAACGGGTTTTGGCCGTACTAATAACGCCACTAATGTCTTAGCTAAAAACCTAATTGTCTTCTGTGTTTCTGCCTTGGCTTATTGGATGTTTGGTTTCGGTTTAATGTTTGGCGATACATCCGCACTAAAGAATAGTTTCTCTGGTGGTACAGGATTTTTCTTGGAAATTTTAACCCCCAATAATCAATACAGTCAATTCCAAGAACTGTGGCCAGGTCGTTCAATTGCTACTTTATTTTTCTTTCAATTAACTTTTGCGGGAACTGCGGCGACCATTGTATCGGGAGCAGTGGCAGAAAGAGTTAAATTTTGGGCATTTTTGCTATTTAGTTTCTGTTTAGTCGCTTTCTCTTATTCTCTTACAGGACATTGGATTTGGTCATCAGAAGGGTGGTTATATAACTTATTTAAGTTTCGAGATTTTGCCGGTTCAACGGTGGTGCATTCGGTGGGAGGAATGGCCGGATTAGTGGGTGCTTGGTTACTAAAACCGAGGGATGGACGCTTTGGTTATAATCGCAAAACCGATAGTTATGAAGAAAAAGAAAGAGGAAATTTTGCTGCCCATCAGTTAGGGTTTGCAACTCTTGGTTGTTTAATTCTTTGGTTAGGATGGTTTGGTTTTAATGGTGGTTCGGCGGTAAATTTGGATAATGTCCCCATGGCAATTACCACCACGATGATTGCCGCTGCCACGGGAGGAGTTTTGGCATTAATTCTTAATCCTTTAATTGGCCGCAAAGCCAGTTTATCCACAATTATTAATGGCATTTTAGGAGGGTTAGTGGGGATCACGGCATCATCAGGTTATGTTAATATCAAATCAGCTATTATCATCGGTGGCATTAGTGGCATTATTGTCTTATTAGGAGAAGAATTTTTAATTAAAACTAAAGTGATTGATGATCCAGCGGGAGCAATTCCAGTACATCTTTTTTGTGGTTTTTGGGGAACAATGGCGGTGGGTTTCTTTAGTACCAAAGATGCGGGAGAATTCGCCAATGGATTAACACAGGATAATTGGCTATCTCAAGTTGTTTTTCAATTTTTTGGATGGAATATAGCCATGGTATTTACCTTTATTTTTAGTTTAATTCTCTGGCTAATTATTGGCAATGTCCTCTATTATCTGCAAGCAATTGTTTTACGTCAAAAGAATCCACAGGTTAATTCCTCTCCTGTTAGAAGGAGTGAATCCTTCAATATTCTTCAAATATTCTCCCTATTTTGGTTACAGGGAAGGGAAGGAATCCGGGTATCATTATCCGAGGAATTAAATGGTAGTGATGGGGTATTTAGTGATTGAAAAATTAATGTTTATTCAATAAGTTTTTGGCAATCTGGATTATCTTGCAAAGCTCGATCGATATCCAGTTTCCAAGCTTTGTCCTTATGCCAACGTTTTGCCCAAGATTGAGCTTCTTTAAAGTTATCAGAAGTTGGGGGGATTTTGCACAAAATTTCAAAAGCACCTTCTCTACCCGGTACATTAGCCACAAAATTATTGCTACCCAGTCCTAATGCTTGCTGAATTAACCTTAATTCATTTAATTGAGTCGCACACTTGTCAGGAAACTGATTACCTTGTTTCCTTTTCAAGTCTTGCAGTTGTTGAATAGTCTTGTCTAAGCTAATATTAAAATCTCGTTTAGCACAAATTTCTGGAATACTAGGTGAAGGTGTCACCACGATATTAGGAGTCTTTTCAGGAGTCTTGAATGACCAAAAAGTAAATCCAAGAAAGCCTAATAGTGCCAATAAAGATAATATTCTAGTTAAACCCGCAGGAGAATTCTCCACATCAACTAATTTTTCTAGTTCTTGTTTAACCCATTGAACATTAAATACCTCTTGATAAATTCGATTGGTCACTTCTAGATAATCATCATTTTTAATCACTAATTCTGCTTGCTGAAGTGCCAATTTTTCTGGTTT
>MTBT01000065.1 GCA_002282935.1 Microcystis sp. LSC13-02
CTTTCGAGGGATTTCGCTAGAATACAGAAAGCGGTAAAGCGCGTAAAGTATCACGGAAACCTCTCGCTCCTTTGTACCTCGGAACAAATATTGCCCTTGAAAATGTAATGGTGACGGGTCAAGCAGCATAGAAGCTTAACAGCTAAGGTCAATTCTGCCCACAAATAAAATTCAGCTACGTCCGGGCAGTCGGTAGACGTTAAACTAAAACTCTTGTGGATTCGGTCTGACGGGGGCATAGTCTTCGGATTGTGTCTAGTTAAGAGGAGTAGAAGCAAGAATCTTCCGTCAAGCTAGGCTGTGACGGCGAGAGTGTCAAAATCGAGTGTCGAATTTGAGTAGGAGACGGGAGAAAATGGCCGATTGGCAGGAAATAGAGGGGGGGATCACCGCCCCAAAAGGATTTAAATCCGCAGGGATGGCCGCGGGGCTAAAACCGTCCGGTTTGCCCGATTTAGCCCTAATTGTCTCGGAAACAGAAGCGATCGCCGCTGGAGTTTTTACCACCAGTCAAGTGCGCGCCGCTTGCGTCGATTATTGCCGTCAACGCCTACAAACTAAAGCCAGCGCCAGGGCGATTTTGTGTAATGCCGGCCAAGCAAACGCCGCCACGGGGGAAGCCGGGTGGCAAGATGCTCTCGATAGTGCCGCTGCCTTGAGCCAAGTTTTAGGGATTCCCGCCGATGCAATTTTGCTGGCTTCTACGGGAGTCATCGGGCAACGGATTCGCATGGATGCGTTAACCGCCGCTTTACCGACCTTAGTGGGTTTATTGTCGGAAAATGGTGGCGAAAGCACGGCCCGGGCGATTATGACCACGGATCTAGTCCCCAAATCGATCGCCTTGCAAACCACTATCGAGGGTCGTCCGGTCACAATTGGGGGAATTGCCAAGGGATCGGGGATGATTCACCCGAATATGGCGACGATGCTCTCCTTTATTACCTGTGATGCCGCAGTATCGACGGTTCTCTGGCAAAATATGTTAAGTCGGGCGGCCAATAAAAGTTTTAATCAGATCACGGTAGATGGGGACACCAGTACCAATGACAGTCTGATCGCCTTGGCTAACGGTCAATCGCGCACCACAGCCATCACAGAAATGGGCCGGGATGCCCAAAAGTTAGAGGCCATGTTAACGGAAGTTTGTCAATATTTGGCGAAAGCGATCGCCCGGGATGGGGAAGGGGCAACCTGTTTAATGGAAGTGCGGGTTTCGGGGGCGGCCGATGAGCAGTCCGCTCGTCAGATCGCTCGCACCATTGCGGGTTCTTCCTTGGTAAAATCGGCGGTTTTCGGTCGAGATCCCAACTGGGGACGAATTGCGGCGGCCGCAGGCCGGGCCGGGGTCGTCTTCCATCAAGAAGACCTGCAAATTAAGTTAGGCGACTTCGTGATGATGGAAAATGGCCAACCTCTGGCGTTCGATCGAGCTAGTGCCAGTAATTACCTGAAAGCGGCAGCAACGGGGGCTTATTTACAAGAAGATACCGTTTTAATGTCTATCTGTATCGGTAACGGTTCGGGAACGGGTACGGCTTGGGGTTGCGATCTTAGTTACGATTACGTCAAAATTAACGCCGAGTACACCACCTAGAGCGATCAAACGGTTCTGTAAACAGGCTCTCTTGTCTTTGCTGAATTGTATCGCAACAGCTTGACCAAAGGTTGACGGCAGCATCTAGTCTATACTGGCAATCTCGACGATCAATCCTGTTGATCACACACCATCCAAGAGAGCCGATTACCCTTAATTAATCTTTTCAATCACCGCTTGTCCTAGTTGAATCAACTCAAAACCGATAAAAAGGCTTAAAATCATAGTGACAGCCTGATTAAGTAGGGGTATATTGCCTTTGCCTAGAACAGAAGCGACGAATTTGACCACAACTAAAACGAGAGCGCTAACAACGGCGATTTTGACGGCTATCATAGATTAATTTTTCCTCACGGTTAACCAAAGTATACTATGTTCCTGACGGGGTGACAAGCAGATTGAAAGTGAGACAGGGTGTGGGGGGTAGGGTGTAAGGAGCAACAATCCATAACTGGGTTTTTAAAGTTCGATTTGTCTCGTTACAAGGTAGAACCTCCGCAAATGCGTTCCAAGGGTTTCCCATAAAACGATTTAGTATCATTCCCAAGTATGAGAAAGCTGCCCAATGCCCAGGTTTTTGTTAAGAATTGTAAAATGTAGTTAGATTTATTTGCTCAGAAGGGGATTTATGTCTAACAAAGAGTCGATTTTTCCGTTCCCTCAAAAACCAGTGTATTCCTCCGTATTCAAGTCGATTTTAGCGATAATATCAGTTATCTTAATTATGTTAGCAGTGATCGGCGGGCTAATGATGGTCAGTTTATCATTATCTTGGCCAGAACACAATATTTATCGATTACTCCTTGGCTTAGTAGAAGATTTTTTTAACCCCTTTGCTTGGATCAAAGTTCCCACGGTTGCTCATAGCTATCAATTATTATTACCCACGGTTATCCTGCTAATTTTTACGCAGTTAATCATTTTCTTGTCTCCGCGTCCGCAAGTTTGGTCAAGATTAGTCATTATTTCTATCACTCTAGCTATCACCCTGCGCTATCTAGTTTGGAGAATTCTGGCCACCTTAAATCTTTCCACCCCTCTCAATGGCTTTTTTAGTTTACTACTTTTAGGCATTGAGATGATAGTTTTAAGTAGTAGCATGATTCAGTTAGTTTTAGTCTTAACCACGAAAGATAGACGCAAAGAAGCTGATTTTTATAGCCAAGGGGTGATCAATAAACAGTATTTGCCCACGGTAGATATCCTGATTCCTACCTATAATGAGCCAGCCTTCATTTTAACAAGAACTATTATCGGTTGTCAAGCCCTTAATTATCCTCATAAAAATATTTATATTCTCGATGATACCCAGAGATCAGAAATTAATCAATTGGCAGAAAAATTAAATTGTCATTATCTGACTCGTGAGGATAGAAAAAACGCTAAAGCAGGTAATTTAAACCATGCTCTCAGACAAACCCAAGGGGAATTAGTGGTAGTTTTTGATGCAGATTTTATCCCTTGTAGTAACTTTCTAGAAAGAACTGTTGGCTGGTTTCAAAACCCGAAAATTGCCTTAGTGCAAACTCCCCAAAGCTTTTATAATGCCGATCCTATTGCCCATAACTTAGGTTTAGAAAATATCGTTACTCCCGACGAAGAATTATTTTATCGTCATATCCAACCAGCTAAAGATGGGGTGGGTAGTCCTGTCTGTGCTGGCACTTCTTTTATTGTCAGAAGAAAAGCATTAGAGGAAGTGGAATACTTTAATACAGAATCTATTAGTGAAGACTATTTTACTGGGATTGCTATCTCTGCGAAAGGTTATGAAGTTATTTACTTAAATGAAAAACTCAGCGCTGGTTTATCTGCCGAAAGTTTATCAGCTTATTTACGGCAAAGATTGCGCTGGGCAAGAGGAACGTTACAGGCATTTTTTATCAAAGCTAATCCCCTAAAAATTGCGGGATTAACTCTCCCCCAAAGATTAGCTCATCTGGAAGGAATATTATCTTGGTTTTCTCCCTTAGCTCGTTTATTTTCTCTACTTATTCCTCTCCTTTATACCTTTGGATATATAGTACCTTTGAACGTTACCATCGATGAGACAATCTATATCTTTTTACCCTACATGATGCTGCAGTTAGCCACTTATCACTGGTTAAATTCTCGCTCGCGCTCGATTGTTTTTTCTGAGGTACTATCGATGATTATTTGTGTACCTACATCCCTAACAGTTCTCCATGTTCTTTGGAAACCCTTTGACAAAGGATTTCAGGTGACACCGAAGGGAATTGCTCGCCAAAATTATCAATATAATTGGCGTTTATCCTACCCATTGCTGTTTTTTCTCACTATTACTTTAATTAGTATTTTCTTTAATTTACGCCATCATAATTATCAAGAAAGTCCCCTAAATTTTGGCTTGATTTTGGCTATATATAACGTGGTTATTATCATGACTGCTTTAGTGGCTTTATTGGAAGCTCCCCTCACCATAGAAACTCAATACCAATTGCTGGAATATCCGGTTCACTTGATAACAGAATCGGATATAATCATACAGGGCAATCTGAAAAAACTTTCGGAAATAGGGGCAGAAATTCACCTGAGGGAACCCATCTACTCAGAAAAATTACTCCTAGATATTTTAGGCGAAGATTTGCGCCTATCGTCTCATCTAGTCAATCTAGAAAAACGAGGAAAAATCTGGCAAGCAACCCTTAAATTCCAGCAACTTACCCTATCAGACCAGAGAAAACTAATTACTTTTCTATTCTGTCGTCCCCAGCGCTGGGTTCTGAAAAATACGGCGGGAGAATTACAATCCCTTTGGTTATTAATTATCAGCTTTTTTCGGGGGATAGGCTTGATTTGTCGGGCAATTCTGAATCGAAAAACAGCCCCTTAGTTCAGTCAAAAATCGAAAATACTTATCGAAAAATTACTGGCTGCTTATCGTATCAACTGGCTTTTGTCTGTGATTTTACTCACATAGCTATTCCTGTATTATCACAGTTGTCACTTAACCAAAACTTGACAGTATTATAGTAAGAGTAACCATTCTTAGATGGACTGGCTTATGAACAATCGTTTATATCTTCACCTGATGGCTAATAAGGAAAAAGGGTTTGCCTTGCCTCTTGCCATGTTAATTGGACTTATCCTGATGGTGACAGGAATGACTATGATGATGCGCGCCCAAGGAGACCAATCGAAAGTAATTGCCCAAAATGCCCGGGCTGATGCTTTCAGAAGTTCCGAAGTGGGGCTGGCTCGCGTGCAGGATCTACTCAATAGTGTTCGAGTTATGGCGACGGTTGGTAGTAAATGTACTTCTGGTGACACTGGTGACAATTGTTGGGAGAAGGCCGAAGTGGTTACTGATCCCAGTACCGATTTACAAAGACATTTGAAAAAATTAGTCGCCGCCGCCCCCTCCTGTAGTAATCCCAACGATGCTGCTACCTTGACGGCAAAAATCAATGAATTAAGAGGTTTGAGCGAAAATAAATGGTTTGAGCTCGGTAATAATCGTTATTATCGCGTGGTTGGATACGATTATAGTATTGGGACTGGCAGGGGAGTTCTCACCCTCGAAGGACTTTCCCGCACCAGTGCCGCAAAAGACCTAACTAAGACTCTTCCCGATATAGATAGTGACGACAATGCCGCCTCCCGTAACCGCGTGGTGGTAACTATCCCTATTCTTGATTCCCCTCCCCTCGCATTTAACCGCACCACGGTCCCAGCTTTATGGATAAGTGACGGAACGGTGGACGATGGTGCTACATTTGACGGGGATGTAGTGGAGAAAGTGGCGAGTCCAGGATGTAATATTAACCAAACTAAGATTAAAAAGCCCACCAGCGACTACACAGCACAATTTGTCGGTGTGTTTTTCCCCAATTTACCGCCGATTCCCGACAGTATTCCCCCTGTTCAGAAAAATCTGGCACTTACCACTTCTGAAACTTTTCCCAGAACAGGAGACACAGCCACTACCCGCACGATTAACGGTGAAAGCGTAAAGGTGTACGAGTATATCGTTGATAATATCAACTTGAGTGGTAGCGATAAGATTACCATTACTCCGGGGAACCGGGTAGTTTTTTATGTTAAAGGTAATATTAAAGGTGCCATCGAACACGATTGTGGTACTACGACTGGCTGTAAATCGGGCAATCTACAAATTTATGCCAATGGATCAGGTTCCATTTGTCTGACAGGAAACCAAAAACTACAAGCGTTTATCTTTGCTCCTGACTATTCCCTCGGTAAAACCGATGATGGTACTTTTATCGGTGCTGCCTGGGGTAAAAAATGGGGCCCAATTCCAGGCTGTCCCTCAAGTAGCGTTGCTGTAGCTGTGACCCAGACCAAAGGGGTAGAATGGACTGAATTAATCCAAGACCTGAAACCCAAATTTCCCGAACTCGGTAAGATTGCCAATTGGTGCGAGGAACCCACCAACACCGATGCAGGTAAATCTGAGTGTGATTAATTTCCCGACTGCTTCACCCTCTCCCAGTCCCTGAAAAACTTGAATAGAGAAGGGGTAGATTCAGTCCATCCTTTTTTTAACTTATCGGGTTGATGAGGGGGGTTTGGGATTTCGGTTCAGGACAGGTTTTATTGGTGAAATCACAGCGATAAATTGCCGGTTTTTGCCAACTGAGGGGAATTTCCAGCAAATCCCTCGAACCGGTCATCGCTTGTCCTAGAAAGAGAGCCAGAGCAATACAATTGAGAATTGTATGGGCAATGCGCCAACGATGGGAACGGTCTTTATAGATATCTTCGACAATTGCCAGAGAGAAAATCATCAGTAATGATGCCGCCATGCCGATATAGTAGTGAGACCAGTACCATTGGGCCGAGAGTCGCCAGACTCCATCCTGAGCACCGATAATAATTAAACCCATGCCAGTCAAGGTGGCAAAAATTCCGCGCCAGAGGGCTTGTCTAGCGCGGTAGAGACAGACCAAAGAGGCAATGGTGACAAAAAACATCAAAATCACAAAAATGACCAGAAAGGGGTCTAATTTTCCCGCTTTTTGTTTATCGACAAAACCATTAAAACCGTAAACGACCGAGTAAGCTAGTGCTAAAAGGTTAACCCCTACCACTGTACCCGTTAACCAGCGGCCTAAGCGTAGATGTTCGGGTCCAACCACTGGGGGAATTTTACTTTTATTTCCTGCAGCGGTTTCTAGGCGACGTTGACGGGTTTGCCAAGCAAAGTTGACTACGAGGCCGATAATAGGGAAAACGACCACTATTGCTAGGACAGGATGAATGAGAGCCAGAAAATCGACGAATTGCATATAAATATCCCGAAAATAGTCAGCAGAAAATCGTCAATAGTTGACAAGCTATAGCCTTGTTTTTTTCAGCTTATCGCAGATATCAGGGGGCAGGGGCAGGGGGCAAAAGGCAGGAGATAGGGTGATAGGGTGATAGGGTGATGAGACAGCTTCCCCACTACCCCACTACCCCACTACCCCACTACCCCACACCCCCACTTCCCATTTCGGACGAGGAACCTCTTTGATAATCGGCTAATCTAAAAGCAGCAATCCCTAGATTCAATCCTGACTATGAAACTACAAGAACTTTTGACGAATATCACTCTGGTTTCCCCGATTTCTTCTCCTATCGCTTCTATTACCGAGATTACGGGAATTTCCACCAACTCCCATGCTTGTCAACCCGGAGATTTATTTATCGGTTTACCCGGTAGTCGCGTCGATGGGGGCGAATTTTGGCGTTCTGCTTTGGAAACCGGGGCTGTAGCGGCGATTATTTCTCCGGCAGCCGCCGCTAAATTTCCCCCCCCGGAGGATGCTTCGGTAATGGTTGTGGCAGATTTAGTTACTGCCGCCGCTGCGATCGCTGCTAAATTCTATCATTATCCTGCCCAAACCCTAAAATTAATCGGTGTGACGGGAACTAACGGCAAAACCACCACCACCCATTTAATTGAATATTTTCTCAGCCAAGCAAAGATTCCCACCGCTTTATTCGGTACTCTTTACACCCGTTGGCAAGGATTCCAAGAAACCGCTAATCATACCACCCCTTTCGCTAACGAGTTACAAGCTAGTTTAGCCAAAGCGGTGAGCGCCGGCAATGAAATCGCCGTCATGGAAGTTAGTTCCCATGCACTGGCCCAGGGACGGGTACAGGGTTGTACTTTTCCCGTGACGGTGTTTACCAATCTCACCAGAGACCATCTCGATTATCACCTCGATATGGAAGATTATTTTGCCGCTAAAGCTAAATTATTTAGTCCCGATTATCTGCAAGGGAAGGCGATTATTAACCTTGATGATGCCTATGGTCAACGTTTAGCGGCCTCCCTGTCTCCCCAACAGGTTTTAACCTATAGTGTGTCCGATGCTAGTGCCGATTTTTATACTAAGGATTTACAATATCAACCCACGGGAGTTGAAGGGGTGATGGTGACTCCCCAAGGGGAAATAGCCTTTGCTTCTCCTCTGGTGGGTCAATATAATCTGGCTAACCTCTTGGCGGCGGTGGCGGCAGTGTTAGAATGTGGTGTAGATTTAGGGAAAGTAATCAGTCAAATTCCCCAGTTTTCAGGAGTACCGGGGCGGATGGAACGGGTTAGCACCGCTCCCGACCAAGATATCAGCGTCATTGTCGATTATGCCCATACTCCCGACAGTTTAGAGAATGTTTTAAAAGCTTCCCGGCCCTTTATTTCTGGTCGGATGATTTGTGTTTTTGGTTGTGGCGGCGATCGCGATCGGACAAAACGGCCGTTAATGGGTAAAATAGCCGCAGAATTAGCAGATTTAGCCATAGTTACCTCCGATAATCCCCGCACAGAGGCTCCCGAACGAATCCTTCAGGATATCGTCGCTGGCATTCCCTCAGAAATTACTGTTCAGGTAATTAGTGATCGCGCTTTGGCCATTGACACGGCTATTCAAGCAGCGCAACCGGGAGACGGGGTAATTATTGCGGGTAAAGGTCACGAAGATTATCAAATTTTGGGGACGGAAAAAATCCATTTCGATGACCGCGAACAGGCCCGGGCCGCTTTGATGAAAGTGAAAAATTGATGGGGGGTGATGAATTATCAAGAAAAGCTAACATTAGTTGACAATTGGCACAAGTAGCCAATGTTAAAATCTGTGATAGACTGGGAGAGTTTAGGTGAAAATCCTCGTTAGGGGGCAACCGCTATCTTGATAAGTGGCCCCCTGTCTTGACTAAGCAATGACACAAAAAAGGCGTTACACGCGCTTTGATTGTCTGAGGCCTCTGGCTTTAGACTTTGGGAGATACCCCCTCTTGAGGACAATCTCTTAAAGTGCATTGTTAGGGTGTGTTAGTAAAAAAGTATCGGTCAATTGGTGAATCTAGATGACCTACTGCCTTAATCCCAACTGTACTCAACCGAAAAACGCCCCGACAGCGTTAATCTGCGAGAGTTGCGGTTCAAAACTTCTTCTGCACGACCGCTATCAAACTCTAGGCATTTTGGGGAAAGGAGGGTTTGGGACAACTTTTGTTTCATCGGATCTGTCCCTACCAGATAAGCCCCTCTGTGTGGTCAAACAACTGCAACCTCCCTCTAAAGAGGCTAGTGTTTTTCGCATGGCGAGGGAACTTTTTAAGCGAGAAGCGGAAACCTTGGCAAAACTGGGAGTTCATCCGCAGATTCCCCGATTATTGGACTATTTTGAAGATAATCAACAGTTTTATCTAGTTCAAGAATACCTTAAAGGTCATAACCTGCACCAAGAGGTCAAAAAACGCGGGCCGTTTAGCGAAGCGGGAGTCAAACAGTTTTTAAGTGAACTCTTGCCGGTTTTGCAATATGTCCACGAGCAAAAGGTAATTCATCGGGATATCAAACCCGCTAACCTAATTCGTCGGCGAACAGACCGAAAATTGATTCTGATTGACTTCGGGGCCGTCAAAAATCAAGTTAATCCCGTCATGGCCAATGCCGATTCTCAAACCGCTTTCACTAATTTTGCCGTGGGTACCCAAGGTTTTGCCCCCCCCGAACAGATGGCCATGCGTCCCGTTTACGCTAGTGATATCTACGCGGTGGGAGCTACCTGTCTCTATCTACTCACGGGCAAATCTCCTAAAACGATCGAAGTTGATGTTAATACAGGTGAATTACTCTGGGAAAAATTAGTCAAGGTGAGTCCCCCGTTTGCTAAAGTCCTGAAAACAATGCTGGAAGTCTCTGTCCGTCATCGCTACAAATCCGCTCAAGAGGTAATGGATGCTTTAGACATGACGGCTTATGCCGACAGTCTAGCCCAAAGTTTAATCGCCGCTCCAATGGTTACTTCCCAGCCCCCCCGACAAGATTCAGGTTCGATAGCCACTTCCTCCGTTTCTGGCCCTCTCAAGTCTAAATTTCGTCCCAAAAATAAAAATCCAGAGGCCTCTCCAGATAATATGCTGGGGGGACAGATGGCTTTTTCAATGTTTAATACAAATGTATTGAATAAAAGTAAAGCCCGCAGCAGCACAGAGCTAACCTTACTGAAGAAAAAACCCCGCTTAGATGAAAAAGCGATTCTCGATGCTTACAATAACGGCCGGCGCAATTTCGCCCAAGAGGAATTACCAAATCTCAATCTGGCCAAAGCCAAACTTTTGGGGGTAAATTTCTGTCAATCCAAATTAACAGGAGCTAATTTACAAGGGGCAGATCTGTCCAATGCGGATCTGGGCCGGGCTAATCTCAGTCAAGCTATTCTCAAAAGTACCAATTTAAATAATGCCTATCTCGGTTATGCAGACCTAGAAAAGGCCGATTTACGCGGGGCTAATCTCACCGGCACCCATCTTCGCTACGCTAATCTCAAAGATGCTAATCTTTGCGGGGCTAATCTCTCTGATGCCCAAGTAACTCAAGAACAAATCGCCCTGGCAAAAACCAATTGGTTCACAGTTATGCCCAATGGTAAACGCGGTTCCTGGTAATCTTTTTTCAGTGATCACTAAACAGTAATCAGTAAACAGTGAAAAGACAGTAGGAAACTTCTATTTAGGGTCTGCTGAATAAATCTAAAAACCTTGTTGGGTAAGACTTTTAGACTTTTTGTCAATCAAAAAGTACCGGACTGGGCGTGATCAGGGGGAAAATTCCGGGACTTTTTCCCTGAAAATTAGGTAATTGAGCAGATGAAAATCGGTCAAACCCTACACCCCACACCCCACACCCTACCCCCAAGAAAAACTTTTTCACCAGACCCTATTTAATACTGTCACTTCAAACTCAAATCTGATAGCTGATAACTTACCCACTGATAACTGATAACTGATTTAACCGCGGCTTTCCTTAAAGGTTTTGTAGGCGGTTTCGGAGTCGAAAATATGGCAATAATCAACGATTCGCTGCATTAATGCCCAAGAAAACTCGGTTTCTTTCAGGTGACTACCCCAATTTTCTTTGAGACTAGCGTGAACTTTGCGGAGGTTATAGGAAGGAATCGCCGTCGAGATATGATGGGGGATATGGACATTAATATCGTGACAGAGAATTTCTACCCAACGGGGATAGCTACAGTGAACTGTCCCTTCTAGTTGCGCTAAAGCTTGATTCCAGTCTTCGGGATAGGAAAATTGAATATCCGGGTCCGTGTGATGGACAAGGGTAAAGGTACTCATCCAAAAATGATAGACAAACCAAGGTACCACCCAAAATTTAACCAATCCCCAGACACCAGTGTAGAAAATGAGGGTTGGGAAAAAAATAGCGGCAAAAACTAGGACGACAATCATCGAAAAGCGCGCTTTTTCCCGTTCGTTCTCCTTGAATTGTTCGATGTTGAAGTGTAGAATAGCCCAGTGGGCGATCGAACCAAGCCACCAGAAACGTCCGCGAATGCCGCGATAAAAGAGACGCACTAGGGGATTAGCTGAGTTAAAAGCTTCTAATTCCCACGGATCCCAAGCATTATCTATAGTTACCATGTTAGTTTTAGTATGATGGCGATCGTGCAGGAAACGCCAGCAGTGGAAGGGATAGATAAGCGGTAAGAGGAAAATATGACCGACAAGATCATTAACCCAGCGTCGATTAGCAAAAGACCGATGACCGCAATCATGCGCGATCACAAAGAATCCCGTTAAAGCTGTACCAGTGAAAATCCAAGCTAAAGGCAGTAAATACCAGGGAGAATAAACTAGCATTGCATAACCGGACATGACCGCCAAAATATTCGTAATCACTCCAAACCAAGCTTTAACCTGGTCTTTCTGGAAATATTCTTTGGGAATGCTTTTAATAATATCTTTCAGTTTAAAGTCTGGCTCGATCGAGGTGATCAACTCCCCATACAATTTATCCGTCGTTGCCGTCATGAAATCTCCAATTACACTTAGGTGAACCCTTGACAAGAAATCAGCTAGGAGGTGCGGCTAAATTCTGCTCCCTACCACAAGCCAATTTTTTTGTCAACATATTTTTAACTTTAATTAATAAACTTCCGCGAAGCTTAATAATCCTTTACTTTATATACCATAAGAGGAGATTTTCTGTTTTGGCCAAATTTGCCTTTTGCCTCTTGCCTTTTGCCTTCAGAAGCTGATAACTGATAAAAAAACCAAATATTGACTATTTTTAGGCTTTTTTTTAAGGATTAGCGGTGCTTTCTAGGGATTTAATCTCCTCCTGTACCTTACGGTGTTCGCGATTTAACTGTTTTTTGACCGATTCGGGGAGTTGTTCCTGTTTTTTCAGGGCATTATTAAAGTAATCTAAGGCTAATTTCAAAGAGCCAGTATTTTTATCCGTATTGCCTTGAATTCTCAGGATTTGACCTTTCAGATACATTAATTCTGGATTATCGGGGGTCGCTTTCAGAGCGTTATCGATAAACTGCAAAGCCTGATCGTACTGCTTTAAATCCCGGTAAGCTAGAGCTATACCTCGATCGACCAAGTAATCAGGACTTCCGTAGGTTTCTAGCCGTTGAATTGCCTCTTGGGGACTAGAAAAGGGTAGATTAACCGCTAAAATCAAATCCATATAACCCTTTAACAGATTCAATTCTGGATCCGTAGGATTAACCTTTTCTGCGGTTTCCAAATACTGAAACACCTGTTGTAATCTGGGGATAGCCGATACTGCTCCTTCGGTTTGAAAAACGTAGGTTCCCTCCAAAAAACTCCCCACCGCTAGATACAAATTTCCCCTTAAGGGGTCGCTGGCCTGCATTTGCTTGGCCGCTTCCTTAGTTTTCTCGGAGTAGGTTTTTAGGGTGTTCCAATCCTGGTCGGTAAAAGCAAGAGAGGCGCGCATAGCATGGGACAAAGGTTCTTGGGGTTCCTTTTCTGTGGCCTCAACAATTAATTTTTTGGCCTCTAGATAGTTACCTTCTTTAAAAATAGCGTTAAAAGCGGCCTCGGTCTTATCGCCAATCGGTCGGGGATTGGTTTTGCGGAAAGGATCTCCAGCTAACCCAGGACCAATCCAGTTAACCATTACCATAACAGTCAGCGAAGCACCGATCGCCATTCTTTTCGTTAAACCTAACCTCAGCACCATGGTCAAAAGTCTCCTTGAGCGAATGAAAAAATCTGTCACATTGACACTCCCGCCGTCAAGCTGACGCTGGGACGGGGGATTCTTGATTCACCCCAAACCCGCTTTTGGGTACAAGTACCCACGAGTCTTACAGTTTCTCCACAAGCTTGAAATTCCGACTGTCCATCGGTATTTGTTGACAGTATTCTCATACCTTCTTCCCTTAAATTCTTGGCTGCGTTTTCATCTCTATCGTGTTCAGTCTTACATTCTGGACAAATCCATTCACGAATACAAAAGAGTCAACAAATCATTTTTAAATCCACAGCAAGAACAGAGTTTTGTACTCGGATAAAACCTGTCAACTTCTACAAGTTTTCCTCCCTCTCTTTCTAGCTTGTAATCCAAGAAATTAAGCAACATACCAAATCCAGCGTCATGTATTGATTTGGCTAATTTAGTCCGTGCTAACCCTTTAATACTAAGATTCTCGGCTACAACGATTTGGTTTTCATCGCACAACTTTCTGGAGATTTTATGAAGAAAATCTTGTCTAGTATTTGCTATCTTTTCGTGAACCTTGGCTACCTCCTTAATGGCTTTTTTGCGATTATTAGACCCCTTGGCTTTACGAGACAATGCTTGTTGTCTCCGCTTTAAACGTTTAGCGTATTTTCTGGTAGGTTTGATTGGGTCAACCTTGTAGGTTGTTTCACCATCAAAAACCGTAACCAAAGAAGATAAACCTAGGTCTATCCCTGATATTTTTAGTTTTTCAATGGTTGTTGAGTCATCCATTTCAAATAAGATGGCAGCAAAATATTTATCTGTACTGGTTTTAGAAACAGTTACGGATTTAATTTTGCCGTTTATTACTTGAGAAATCTTAGCTTTTACCACCCCTAATTTAGGTAGCTTAATTCCCTTATTTCTTATTGAACAACTTTCAGGATAACGGATTGATTGTTTTTTGTGCCTACTTTTAAACCTAGGAAATTTTGTTTTTTTTGAGAAGAAGTTCTTAAAAGCAGATTCTAAGTTTTTCAATGATTGCTGCAAGGTAGCGGCAGTAGCCTCAGCTAACCATTCAAAATCCGGTTGTTTCTTGAGTTGGGTGAGGTCTTTTGCCATGGCACAGTAGGTCATTCCTTTACCCGTCTCTAGGTACTGATTGTTAGTTTTATTTAAGTAGTAATTCCAAACGAAACGAACACAACCCAAGTTTTTAGCTAGGGCCAGTTCTTGTTCTTTGTTTGGGTATATTCTCACTTTTAAAACATTTAACATCAGCCTGAACCCGTCTGTGTCATTTTTTAGTATAAGACTTACCGCTTAAATATGTCAAGCTCATACATACCTTGAGAATCAAGCCTTTCCCAATAAGGAAACGCTGTCGCGTTAGTTTAGATTCTGGTCGCAATTCATCTCCCGTTAATTTCTGGTATATTTTTAATTAAGGAGAAATTTAACGGGAGTCCTCCTGCTCCATTTACATAGAAACGAGTTTCGGCTCTTCGGTTTGTGTTATGCAATGGACGGGGGTTATAAGGGATGGAACCCTTATATAGAAAGGCATTTAGCGATTTTTGTCAATTGTAGTCGATTTATGCCCCCCTATCGAACCATAACAAGTAACGAAGAGCCCGAGTTTCTAGACTTAATTTCCAGTTATTTTCCTCTCAATGCTTTATCTCAAAGATGTGGTTTATCATCCTCCCGCTGCTCTCAATCCCATTTTACAGGGGATTAATCTCGAATTAGCTCCCCAAGAATTAGGTCTGATTGTCGGCCCCAGTGGTTCCGGAAAAACGACTCTTTTGGAAATTCTAGCAGGCTTTGCCGATAAAACAGGAGGGACAATTCACTGGCGCGACCAAGAATTAACGGTGCTGCATCTGCAACAATTAGGAGGAATCGTTTTTCAGTTTCCTGAACGTCATTTTTGCGGTAAAACCATCCTTGAGGAGTTGCGTCTCGGTCATCCGGAGATTAAAAGCGATCGCCTAACGGCGGCCTTAAAGGAGGTAGGATTAGAAAATATGCCTCTGGATACTTCTCCCCACAATCTTAGTGGAGGTCAACAGCGTCGTTTATCCCTCGCTGTCCAGTTAATCCGGCAGCCTAATCTGTTACTTCTCGATGAACCTACGGCCGGTTTAGATTGGTCGATGCGTCGTCAATTGGCTAAACTTCTCGCTAGTCTCAAACAACACTGGACTTTATTAGTGGTTAGTCACGATGCCGGAGAATTACTCCCCATTGCTGACCGTCACTGGAAAATTGAACAAGGACATTTGCGGGAATTAAAAAGTGAAAAAACAGATAGTTGAGGTTTTAGGGTGTTAGGGTTTTAGTTGAATTTCCCCACTTCCCTCATAGCTGATGACTGATGACTGATTACTGATGACTGATTACTGATTACTGAATTAATGATCCTTCCCGAATTATTTGACCTTTGGCAAGAAACCCTAGAATGGCAACCCGATGGGGCCATACAAGCGCGATTTCAACAACTTTATGACTTGATTTTAGAGGGTAATCAACGTTTTAATCTCACCCGAATTACCCAACCAGAGGAGTTTTGGGAAAAACATCTTTGGGATTCTTTATCGGGTTTAGCTTGGTTACAAAAATCCCAGCCAGATATATTGACAAAATCCCTATCAGTCATCGATTTGGGGACCGGGGCCGGGTTTCCGGGGGTGCCAATTGCGATCGCCTATCCCCATTGGTCGGTGACTCTCTTAGATTCCACCCAAAAAAAGATTAATTTTCTTGAAGAAGTTATTGACAAATTAGAGTTAAATAACACGAAAACTCGTTTAGGTCGGGCGGAAATCGTCGGGAAAAACCCTAAACATAACTGTGCTTACGATATCGTCTGTTTGCGAGCGGTTGCTAATGTGGATATCTGTGTTAACTATGCTTTGCCTTTCCTGAAAAAGACCGGAATCGCTATTCTCTATCGTGGTCAGTGGTCATCGGAGGATAGTTCGAGTTTAGAGAAGAATTTAGGGAAAGCTGGCGGTAAAATCCTCGAAATTGCCAGTTTTACCACTCCCTTAAGCCAAAGCGTCCGTCATTGTCTATATATCGGCAAGGGATAACTTTAAGCGGTGAGAGGATGGAAAAAGAAAGCCAAGGCGAGGATAGCATAGGTAGCTAAGAGTAACATTCCCTCTAACCAATTCGATCGCCCATCACCACTAATTGAATTAGCTAACCACACCGCTACAACCACTGCCACCAACTCAAAGGGATTAAAATTTAGATCCATGGGCTGACCGATAATATAACCCATGATAACCAAAACCGGAGCCACAAACAGGGCGATCTGCATACTGGAACCGACGGCCACAGATACCGATAGATCCATTTTATTCTTAAGGGCGACGGTGACAGCCGTAGCGTGTTCGGCCGCATTACCGATAATAGGCAAAAGAATCACCCCAGTAAACAGCGCCGTTAAACCTAGCTGTTCCGTAGCCTCCTCTAGGGATGCCACCAATAACTCCGATTCTACGGCCACGGCGATAGTAACGACCAATAAAATCAAAGACCAAAACCAGACTTTCGGCTTTTCGGGGTTTTCTGTGGCGCTTTCCTCCTCGATACCAGCAACCCCGACATCGTAGAGATAGGTGTGGGTTTTCATGGAAAACAAGAGACTTAAACCATAGACGAAAATTAACACCGCTGCCACGGCCACGGATAGACGCTGTAGGACTGCTTCCCCGACTCCCGTGGAGGTAAATTCCACGGCAGTGGGTAAAAGAATCGCCACCACCGCTAAATTCATGGCCGAGGCATTTAAACGGGCAGTTATTGGTTGAAATTCCTGTTCTTTGAAGCGTAAACCGCCTAAAAACATCGATAATCCCATAACTAAGAGTAAATTACCGATAATTGAGCCAGTAATCGTCGCTTTTACCACATCGATAAAACCTTCCCGCAAAGCG
This sequence comes from Microcystis sp. LSC13-02, assembly GCA_002282935.1. Lineage (GTDB taxonomy): Bacteria > Cyanobacteriota > Cyanobacteriia > Cyanobacteriales > Microcystaceae > Microcystis. The sequence continues at coordinate 17,030 of MTBT01000065.1, forward strand.
ACATAGGCGAGAATTAATTCTGTGGCATTGCCAAAGGTGGCATTCATCAAACCGCCAATATTTGGCCCGACCACCACCGCAATCGCTTCGGTGGCTTCCCCCATGTAGGCCGCTAGGGGGATAATGGCTAGACAAGCAGTGATAAAAACTACCGTTCCGCCCCAGTGTAACAGCGAACCGGCGATCGATAGCGGCACAAAAATCAATAAGATGGCGAAGATGGTATTTTTGCTTAACATAAAGTGGGTAATTTTGTCAAGATAATTTTATTTTGATTGGGTCGGGAACTGAGGGGGACTAGAAGCGGATTTTAGCCAAAATTCCCCGGTAGAGCCGGTTATTATCCATAATATTGCCCTAAAACCGTCTCTGAGCGACTTTTCTAGGGGTTCGGGGGGTGATTGGGAGGGAACAGTCACCGGTTTAATCACAATTCCGCGACTACCAAAAACAATTTCTCCCACTAATCGCGCCCTTCTCATGTGATTATCGGAAGTGACTAGATAGACACTATCAATACCTTGGGCTTTCAGTTGATCGGCTAGGCTAGTAAAGTTAGTGACAGTATCTCGCGCATTGTAATCGAGATGGAGACGTTCTGGGGGAATTCCCGCTTTTTTAAAAATCTTTCTCACATATCGTCGCGGACTACCGGAAGACACCCAAATCGGTAGATCAGGATATTCCTTAGCTAATTTTGCCGCAAAACGTTCTCGATCGGCATGACCTCCCAAAACAAAAATCGCTTCCGGTTTTGCCCACTGCTGACGTAAATCGAGGTATAACCAGCCTAAACTCGCCAAAATTAGCGGAATAGCCAGCAATTTTAACCTAGATTTGCCTAACTTCGCTTTCAGAGAAACTCGCTTTTTTCTCCGAGAATTAGCCTTGAGAACCATATAACAGTGATCGGTGAGCGGTTGTCAGCCTTCAGCTTTGTGGGTTAAAGTGATCGAGGGTGAGGGTCATCGAACTCACATTGACGTGGGAGATAGGGATTTTATCCCCTAACTGACCGATAATTTTCCCAGAACTCAGGTTGATTGATGCGGTCGCTTACATCCCCCACCAACGGGCCAACGCTTCGGGAAGGGGCAGCAAAATACTTAATAACAAAGACAGGGAAAATAGGCCTAATAAATCTCGTTTATTATCCAATTCAGTCACATCATTTAATGCAGGTTGATCGCTGACTGGCATTAATAAAAGAATAATCGCCCAGAGTAAAAAATCGGGCTGCACTAGGGCTAAAATAAACATGAATAATCGAGTTAATTGACCGATAATTATGGCGGTTTTCTGCCCATACATGGCGTGAACAATATGACCACCATCCAATTGACCCACGGGCATTAAATTGAGGGCTGTAACGATAATTCCCACATAACCAGCTACCGCTAAAGGATGTAAATTGATCGCTTTTCCTGCGATTAAATTACTGCCGAGGGCTAGTTTAGCTACGATAGACAAGAGCAAAGAAAACTGCGGATTTAAGGCCTGAAAATTTAATAAACTGCTTTGATTAGTTAGGGGAACTATTTCCGAGAGGGACAATCCCCAAAACAGTAGAGGAATAGCGATAATTATACCCCCCAAAGGACCGGCCACTGCCACATCAAATAAAGCTTTGCGGCTGGGGACTGGGGATCGCATTTGAATAAAAGCCCCGAAGGTGCCTAGAAAGAAAGGAATGGGGATAAAATAGGGCAAGGTAGTTTTAATTTTATATTTAACTGCTGTCAAATAATGGCTAAATTCGTGCAGTCCTAAAATAGCAATTAAGCCTAAACTGTAGGGGAAACCTTGCAATAATAAACTAGAATTATTTTCTAATTGTTGAGAGGTAATGCCACTTAATCCTGCACCGATGACTGTGGTAGTTAAGAGAGTTAATAACAATAAACCCAGGGCAAGAAAGGGGCGAGTAATTTTTTCAGTTTCTATAGTTTCTGTTTTTTGCTGCCAGGGATTAGCCACAAGAGCGAAAAAAGGTTGTCCCTGAAAACTTTCTTGGAAAAGCAATAAAAAGCGATCCCCAAAAACCTTTTCCACATTGTTTTTAATCACTTGATAAGCTTCTTCGGGAACCGCTCGCAATTTGCCCCGACAGAGAATTGCCTGGGGACGATAATCGATATTTTGCAGATAATAAATCCCCCAAGGAAAACAATCTCGTAGGGATTTTTCCTCTTCGGCAGTGATCGGTTTTAAATTATTTTTAGCCGCAGGATTATCAAGATTTTCTAGGACTAAATTCGCTGTTTCCGGTGGTGATGGGGGACTTTCTTGGGGAGTAACCCGTCCCTTCTGTACTAACCACCAATACAAAAAAGGACAGATCACAAAAGGGCCGATCAGCAAAAATGCCGGCATGGGGGTATCCTCTCCATAGATTAACATCCAGCCCGTCCAAATTAGAGCCGGAGTCATCAGGACAAACCAAATTAACCAAATTGGTGTTGTCGTGATTTTGGCCACGCTACGCTTGACGATAAAATAGGTGAAACCGCCCAGAATCCCTAATAACAACCACATTTCCATATCGGCTCTTTTCTCTTGAGTAAAAGGCGGCTAATTTCAGCCGGCCCGGTCAACGATTGTGCTAAGTTATAAACCGCATTGATTGTGATTTGGATAGGCAAACCATGCGATCGGAAACCGAATCGTCTCCTTTAGAGGTTAGCAAAACCACAAAACCCCCTCGATTAATTCTAGAAGGTTTATACGCTTTCTCGCCTAATCGGGAAACCCTAGGGGGAACCTCTTATCTTATTGTAGAAAATACTGGTAATATTCTGGTGGATTGTCCTAGCTGTGAGGAGAGCGAGCGGGATTTTCTCCTAGAAAAAGGAGTCCGTTACCTATTTTTTACCCATCGCGGGGGTCAGGGGAAACAGAGCGATCTTCTGCAAAGTTTGCTCAATTGTGAGATTATTCTACAGGAACAGGAAGCTTATCTGCTTCCTCACCGTCAAATTACCGTTTTTCAGCAGCAAATCCAGTTATCTCCCACTTGTAGCGCTTTTTGGACTCCAGGCCATTCTCCCGGTTCCTCCTGTCTCTACTGGCAACGTCACGGGGGGGTTTTATTTACCGGTCGTCATCTTCTCCCCGACAATCAAGGTCAACCGCAACCCCTACAGACCGCGAAAACTTTCCACTGGCCGCGGCAATTGCGATCGCAACAGGCCATTTTAGACCGTTTTAACCCAGAAACTCTCTCCTATCTTTGTCCTGGAGCTAATACCGGCTTTTTACGCGGTCGGGGAATTATCGATCGCGCCTACGAAAAAATCAGCGCAAATTCTCTTAACTAGGGTTTGCGGCAAAAAGTTTCTCGGTGGGGGTTGGGGGTTGGGGGTTGGGGGTTGGGGGTTGGGGGATGGGGGATGGGTTTTACCGATTTTCAGGTGGTCGTACTAAATCCGGTTATTAAAAACTGATTATTTATTCTCCGTTTGGCATGAGTGCCTCTCCTGATATGTAGCCTATACTCAACGGATTTAGTATTACTTCCGATTTTGCCACTCAATCCAAGCTTTTGGGGGGTTCTACCCCCCAAACCCCCCGTTGGGGTCGTGGCGCCGCCCCCAAACCCCCCGCGCATTAGTTTTTCAGTGGGATGCTTACAGGCAGCCGCTGACACATCTGTAATAATTTAAGAGTCACGACCCTCGCCACGAGTGCTTCTCCTGATATGTAGCCTATACTCAAAAGCCTTATTTTAAAAGGGTTTTACCATTATTCAGCAAGCTCTAACTAAAGACTTTTTAGAAGCTGCATCGTTCAATTCTCAAACATCATGAATTTAACCGTTAAAGACTTGGGTGAACAGGGATTGCTACCGATTCTGCAAAAATATTGTCCTGCGGAGATTATCGGTGATGATGGGGCGATTTTATGCCTCAAAGATGGTTATTCTCTCGTTGTCACCACTGATGTTTTAGTTAATAACGTCCACTTTAGCGATCTTACCACCTCTCCCGAAGATGTGGGCTGGCGAGCGGCGGCGGCTAATTTATCCGATTTAGCGGCTATGGGGGCAGAACCCCTGGGAATTACGGTAGGATTGGCTTTAACTCCCGATCTAGCCATCGATTGGCTAGAAGGACTCTATCGGGGTCTTAGCTCTTGTCTGCAAGTATATCAGACGGCGATCGTCGGGGGTGATCTCTGTCGGGCCACGGAGATTAACATCAGCATCACCGCCCTGGGACAAGTGGCAAAAAATGAAGAGATTAGACGTTTTAATGCAAAAGTTGGCGATAGTATCGTTATTACTGGTTATCACGGTTTATCGCGGGCTGGATTAGAGTTACTCTTCCACCCTGAAACCGGTAGGAATTTAAATTCCGCCCAAAAAAAGCGATTAATCCAAGCTCATCAACGCCCGCGACCGAGACTTGATTGCATACCACATTTACAAAAAATTGTCAAGCAATTTCCCATCGCGGGCATGGATAGCAGTGACGGGTTAGCAGATGCCATCATGCAAATTTGTCGCTGTAGTGGGGTTGGTGCCGAAATCGAGAGGATTCCCCTGCATCCAACCCTGAAAGAATATGTAGGAGCCAAAAAAGCTCTAGAATGGGCTTTATACGGCGGTGAAGACTTTGAGTTAGTTTTGTCTTTGCCCCCGGACGATGCCCGAGAATTGCTCGAGAAAGTGGGGGAAGAGGGGGCGATAATCGGTCAAATTGTCCCGGGGAAAGAGATAAAATTAGCCGACGGTAGAAACCTAAGTTTAAGCTCTGGATTTCAACATTTTTAGCCTCTATAAATCGCCAAAACCTTTCTTTTTCTTGATTTTCTTCGGTTTTTTCGGGCTGCCACCTTGACCGCGGAACCCCGGTTGATTGCCACCCCCAAACATTCCGCCACCCATCCCGGGCATCCCCGGCATAGCGGGCATTTGTCCCCGTCCCATCTGTTGCATCATCGATCGCATTCTGGTGAAATTAGTAATTAGTTTGGTAACTTCCGTTTCCGGATGTCCCGAACCTTTGGCAATGCGACGACGACGATTAGGAGATTTGGCCAATAAATCGGGGTTAGCGCGTTCCTCCGTGGTCATGGAATTAATCATCGCTTCCGTGCGTTTTAACTCTTTTTCGCCCTTTTCGATGTCTGTCCCGCTCAGTTTGCCCAGACCGGGGATTAATTTTAAGACTCCCCCCAGGGAACCCATATTTTTTAACAGCCGCATCTGTTTGAGGAAGTCATTAAAATCAAACTTGGCCTCTAAAATCTTGGCCTGCATTTTGGCCGCGTCTTCTAGGTCTAACTGTTCCTGAGCTTTTTCCACTAGCGTCAGGACATCACCCATATTGAGGATGCGACTGGCAAGGCGATCGGGATAAAATGGCTCTAAAGCCTCGACTTTTTCCCCAACCCCAACAAATTTAATCGGTTGTCCCGATATTTGCCGCACTGATAGGGCAGCCCCACCGCGAGTATCACCGTCCAGTTTGGTGAGAATTGCCCCCGTGATGCCGATTTGTTGGTGAAAAGTGTGGGTGAGATTGGCCGCTTCTTGACCGGTCATCGCATCCACCACTAATAAAGTGTCGTCGGCCTTGACAATTTTCTTGATTTGTGCTAGTTCGCCCATCATCTGGGTATCTATCTGCAAACGACCGGCGGTGTCGATGATAACCGTATCTACGCCCAATTCTTTGGCTTTTTCCACACCTTGACGGGCGATATCGACGGGATTAGCCTGAGAACCCATCTCGAAGACGGGAACATTTATCTGTTTACCGAGGGTGATTAATTGGTCAATGGCCGCTGGACGGTAAACATCGGTAGCCACCATCAGGCAGCTTTTGGACTGTTTGCGGAGATATAGGGCTAATTTGGCGGTGGCGGTGGTTTTTCCTGTCCCTTGCAACCCGGCCATTAAAATTACGGTGGGGGGTTTATCGGCCTGGGCTAGGGGAACGTTGCTTTCCCCCATAATTTTAACTAATTCATCATAGACAATTTTGATAAATTGCTGGCCGGGATTGACTCCAGAAATAACTTCCGCGCCGAGGGCTTGTTTCTCGACCTCAGCAATAAATCCCTTGACCACCTGTAGGTTAACATCTGCTTCTAATAAAGCCCGCCGGACTTCTTTAAGGGTTTCTTGTATATTGGCCGAGGAGATTTTATCTTGACCTCGTAATTTTTTCCAGGCGTCTTCTAAGCGGTCGGCCAGTGCGTCGAACATAGTTTCGGAATTAAATTTTTAACTAGATCGATTTTATCTCAATGTCGGGCTGAAGACCGCCGCTCTTACCCTCCTAAGTTCTGATTGCTCAAAAATAGTCGTAATTTTAATAAACTGAGAGTTTGACCGAGATTGAGGGGAAGGAGGGAAATGCCTTCTAAACGTGATTGTAACCAACTATCGCCCCAATACCATTCGTGATAGCCATCGATACCTTGACTCAAAAGCAAGCGTAAACACTGGTCATTAGCTAATAAAACCTGATGTTGTACGGGAATTAAACCTAACCAAGAGGTAAAAGTCAAGCCTTCCTCTAATTTATCGGGTAGATTGGGCGAGAGCATTTGCGGCCACAGCCATTGACGGAGATGAGCAGTTTTGAGCAAACTATCCCGGATAGCCTGTTCACTGGCCGAGATTTCGATACGCAGCTGACTTTGTTGAAAATTGCCGAACATATTGTTGTCTGATAATTTTTGTTAAGTTAGTTAAAGAATAACTAAAAATCGGGACAGCGTTTTACAAGGATAACAGTAAGTAGTATGGCAGATAAATTAATCCGCGCCACGGCCGCCGATGGGGGAATTAGAGTAGTAGGAGTGATTACCACTCGTTTAACCGAAGAAGCCCGCCAAAGACATAAATTATCTAACGTAGCCACCGCCGCTCTCGGTCGCACTATGGCATCGGCTTTACTCTTGGCTTCCAGTTTAAAAAAACCCGGTTCTAGGGTCAATATTCGCATTAAAGGCGATGGTCCCCTAGGCGGTGTTTTAGTTGATGCCGGACTCGATGGCACGGTGCGGGGTTATGTGGACTGTCCCCAGGTGGAATTACTCCCCAATGCTAAGGGTAAATTAGATGTGGGTCGCGCCGTGGGTGACAAGGGTTATGTGCGGGTCTTGCGGGAAGAAAAAGGCGAGGAGAGAAATGAACTTCAAGAAAGCATCGTCGAGATAGTTTCTGGGGAAGTGGGGGAAGATATCGCCTACTACCTGGACCAATCGGAACAAATTCCCTCCGCTTTGCAAGTGGGGGTTTTTGTCGGTACGACCACAGGAGTAACGGCTGCCGGGGGAATTTTATTACAAGTTCTCTCTAAAGAAGCGTCCCGGGATGAGGTCTTGGTGGCTCGTTTAGAGTCGAGATTGCGAAAATTAACGGGATTTACGCCTCTTTTACGGGCAGGAAAAGGACTAGAAGATATTTTTCAGGAACTTCTCGGAGATATGGGTCTAGAAATTTTTCCGGCTGTGCAGATGCTGCGTTTTGATTGTGATTGTTCTTTTGAACGGGCCTTAGGAGCTTTAAAATTCCTCGGGGTCGATGAATTAAAAGACATCATCGAAAAGGATAAACAAGCGGAAGCCATCTGTGAGTTTTGCCAGGAAGTGTATAGTGCCAACGAGACGCAATTAATCGAATTAGTCGAGTCTCTACAAGCTGAATCTTGCTGAGAAGTTGGGCAATGAGCGCCATTAAGGTAAAATCTATCTAAAAATATCCGTCAGGGAGTCGTGAATGTTTAAAGGAAAAGAATTAACCAAAAATCTAGTCAAACGAGAATCGATTGACTCCCTGACTCGTTGGCCAGAGAAAACTAAATCTTTTCTTTTTCTCTTTTGGTACCGATACCAGCATCGTTTCACTTGGAAAGTTTGGGCGGCTTTATTTGTCGTGGTCTTTGGCGGTGTTGGCTTTCTCGCCACTTGGCAGTTATTAAATATGCAGAAGTCGCCCAATTGCCCGAAAATCTTCTGGCCTATCGCTTCTGCCTCCCTGCGTCTCTACTGCGCTCAACTTTCCGCCGATAGTCGCACCGTGGCAGGCCTACTCGAAGCAATTGCCCTAGTGGAAGCTTTGCCCGATGACCATCCCTTGCGATCGCAAGTTAATCAACAGGTGGAAGAATGGGCGCGAGATATACTGAATTTGGCTGAAAAAGACTATCAAGCGGGAAATTTACAGCAAGCAATCGCTAAAGCTCGTCAAATCCCCAATAATATGGCAGTAGCGGCAATTATTGAAGAAAGAATCGCTAAGTGGCAAGGAACTTGGACGGAAGGCAACGAGATATTAAGCAAACTAGAGGAAAATCTCCGCGCTTCCAACTGGAATCAATCTTTCCGTCTAGCGGTGGATTTATTGAACTTAAATAACGAATATTGGGCAACGGTTAAATATAATGAAGCGCTCGCTAAAATTACCGTCGCCCGGGAAGATAGCAGTAAATTAGATAATGCCTTTAATCTCTTTGCCCGGGGCGGTCTCGACAATTGGTTCAAAGTCATCGAAGAAGCTAGAAAAATTCAAGCCAGCAGTTATGCCTATCAGGAGGCAGAAAAATTAATCGGGAAAACCGAGGATAAACTACAAGAATACGCCGAAAGATTAATTGAGCGGAAGCAATGGCAAGCTCTCCGGGATTTGGCTAACCAAACCCCCAAAGACCTCAAAATTAAAGAAGATGTCACCGATTGGTCCCTCTTGTCCGCAGCGGCCTTAGATGCGGAAGCCGGCACGGTGGAGGGATTGGAAGCTGCCATACTGGGACTAGAACAAATCGACGCTTCTCGACCTCTCCATCAAACGGCCCTAGCTATGAGGGAGCGCTGGCAGTTACAGGTACAGGATATAAGAATACTGTCCGAGGCTAGAGATTTAGCACAAGCAGGTACGATCGAGCAGTATAGCGCCGCTATCGCGAAAGCGGGCGAGGTTCCCCGTAATAATCCCCTCTGGTCGCAAGCACAGCAGGAAATTGGCTCTTGGAATCGTCAAATACAATTGATTGAAGACCGGCCGATTTTAGAACGGGCGCGGGAAATCGCTCTCCCCGGCGATATTAATTCCCTGGGTAACGCTATTATTCAGGCGCGGGCAATCGCTAAGAATCGGGCCTTATACCGAGATGCTCAAGGGGAAATTCGCGACTGGCAAGGGCGGATTGAACGCATGGAGGATCAACCCATTTTAGATCAGGCGCAAGCTTTGGCCAATCTCAAAGACTATAGCACGGCGATCGAAACTGCCAATCAAATTCCCCCCGGTCGCGCTCTTTCTGCGGAAGCTTCCCAAAATATCCGTCGCTGGCGCCGAGAGTTGCGGGCCCGTCAAAATCTCCAACAGGCTAATCAATTAGCGGCGACGGGAACCGCAGAAGGTTTAACCCGGGCGATTGCTTTAGTTACCAATATTTCCACTAAAACCGATGCGGGTGTGCAACGGACTGAATTGCTGGAACGTTGGAGTTATCAGCTTTTGTCTTTAGCCACGGAACAAGCTAATAATGGTCGTTATCTGGAAGCTATTCGCCTGGCTGAATCCGTATCCCCGGAAAGTACCGCTTACAGTTCGGCTCGCTCGCAAATACAAGGCTGGCGCAATATTCTCCAACCTCCGGCCCCACCGCCAATAGTTGAATCGACTCCCCTCTCCCCGGAGTCCCCGATAGAAACACCGAGTCCGGGTCAATAATCAGTTTTAGGGGCTGTTTTTCCGGTGAATTGCCCCTAAAAAAGTCCCTCATCCCCAGGGGTCTGTCCAGTTAAAATTGACGGATATAATTGGGTTAATTTGAGGCGAGCATCTTTCCTGAAATTGCCAGTCATACTAAATCCGTTGAGTATAGGTAACATATCAGACAGGCAAAAGGCAAGAGGCAAAAGGCAAAGGGGAGAATAAATAATCAGTTTTTAATAACTGGATTTAGTATCATACCAAATCCGTTTTTAATAGTGTGAATAACTTTTAAACAGGATTTAGTATGATTCCTGTAAATGAAATACTAAAAATTATCATCATTATTTTTAATTAATAAATTACAACAAAAATAACCAAAGCTAATTTTAAAAAGATAATAGATAGTTGTTAAGCTAAAACGCATTTTAACCGCCTCTCCTTAGATTAGCTAAATCTCCCTCAATCCCTTTACTGTTGCCTCTTGCCTGTTGCCTCTTGCCTGATCTCAACAAGCAATTTAAATACGCGGGCAGCTTATGAATTACATTAATCAATCAAGCAAAAAACAGAACTCTGTAATTTCTATGAGAGCAAGTGAGGTACTAGATTTATATGCCAAAGGGAAACGCGATTTTACAGGAGTAAAATTAAAAGGACAGTGTTTTCACGGAAAGAATTTATCGGGGGCTAATTTTAGTCAAGCCGATCTCCGTGGCACTAATTTTCAAGGGGCTATTTTAGAGAGAACTAAATTTACAGAGGCCAGGGCAGGATTACTAAAGCGCGGTCGGCTACAATTAATCTTAATTTCTTGGTTAATAGCGGCTGTCTGCGGCTTTCTGTGGGGATTAGCTGGTTATTATCTAGCTTTAATGCTGGTGACAGATGTAACCGAATTTAAAATCATTGGTGCGGTGATAATTACAATTTTATCTCTAATTTACGGAATATTTTATCGTCAACGAGTTGGGGGATTGCCCTTAGTTTTATCCTTGATTTCTGGTCAAGCAATAAGTTTTATTCTAGCAATTCTTATTAGCTTAATTTTAACTTTATTAACAGTAATTATACTAGCTTTTCAAGGAGCATTAGCAAGAATAGCCGTGATGAATGTAACTTTTTCTATAGCTTTGATTGTTGGGGTTTGTGTTACTTTATTCACCGCTTATCTAGCCTGGTTATCCCTAGAAGAATCGAGAGCAACGGTCACGAAATCGATGGCAATTGCTTTTTTAGCCAGTAAAGGTACAAATTTTTTCGGGGCAAATCTGCAAGAAGCTGATTTCACGGGAGCGCAGTTAAAAGCCACTGATTTAAGGGCAAAAGATTTAACTAGAACTCGATTTTATCTGGTATCGGGCATCGAGCGAGCGCGCTGGGAAAAGACAATTCTGGAGGAAGTTGCGATGAGAAATCTTCTGGTTACTGGTCAAGGGGAAAATAAAGCTTATATTGGCTATAATTTTCGCGGACTAAATCTTTCCGGGGTTAACTTAAAAAATGCCAACCTGACTAGGGCAAATTTCAGTGAGGCAAATTTAGCCTACGCTAATCTAGAAGGGGCAAATTTAGCCCATAGTAACGTGATGAGAGCAAATTTACAGGGAGCCACCTTGACGGGTGCTTGTATCGAAGCTTGGAAAATCGCCGAAAATACCAATTTAGAAGGGGTTGATTGTGATTATATCTATTTAGTCGAGTGCGATCGAGAGCGCCGTCCTTGGCAGGGAGAATTTGGGGAAGGGGAATTCCGGCAATTGGCCCTAGAGCAGCGAAAATTGTATATTGACGAATAAGATAACTGCTATACAAAGCCAAAATTGCGGCTCCGAGGCGGGCAATTAGAGGGATAATAAGACCAACCCCGATCGATCGGGTGTCAGAGGCGGCGGAGTTACATCCCGATGCCAAATAAGGTTATTTGCCCTTTTCCCTAACCCCTATCCCCCGACTGGTAACTGATCACTGATAAGCGATGGTGAATATTTCTAATCAAGTTATACCCAATCGGGGACTAGCGCCCCTTAGAAAAGCCTCCGATGTCCAAATCCTAGCGGCGATCGATATTGGGACGAATTCGGTTCACATGGTAGTAGTGGCAATTGAACCGTCTTTACCCGCTTTTACGATTATTGCCAGAGAAAAGGATATAGTCCGTCTGGGCGATCGAGATAGAAAAACTGGTAAATTAACCCTAGCGGCCATGGAAAGAGCGATCGCCGCTTTAAAACGCTGTCACGATCTGGCTATTAGTCTCCATGCGGATCAGATTATTGCCGTTGCCACTAGCGCCACCCGGGAAGCGACCAACGGCGACGAATTTTTGGCTTTAATCGAGAAAGAAGTCGGTATTTCTGTAAATCTCATCTCCGGACAGGAGGAAGCGCGCCGGATTTATCTCGGTGTCGTCTCGGGGATGGATTTCCAAAATCAAGCCCATATTATTATCGATATCGGTGGTGGTTCCACAGAATTAATCTTAGCTGATAGTCAAGAAATTCGCTTTCTTAGTAGTACCAAAATCGGGGCTGTGCGTTTGAGCCAAGATTTGATCACCACCGATCCCATTAGTACCACAGAATTAGCCTATTTAAGAGCCTACACCCGGGGAATGTTAGAGCGGGCAGGGTCGGAAATTAAACATCATTTACAGGTGGGAGAAGTGCCGCGTTTAGTGGGAACTTCTGGGACGATCGAAACTTTGATGACTATCCATGCTTTGGAGAAATTGGGGGAAATTCCCAATCCTTTAAATGGTTATCAATTAACCCGCAAAGATGTCAAAGAATTGGTCAAACGTTTCGCCACTTTGGACTATCACCAAAGACTGGCAATTCTGGGGATGTCCGATAAACGGGCCGAGATAATTCTAGCTGGTTCGATCGTGCTTTTGGAAGCGATGACCATGTTAGATGTTGATAAGTTAGTTCTCTGTGAAAGAGCCTTGCGAGAAGGGGTAATCGTCGATTGGATGCTGACGCACGGTTTAATTTATAATCGGTTACTTTATCAGAGTCAAATCCGTCAGCGCAGTGTCTTGAAAATAGCGAAAAAGTATCAAGTTAATTTAGAATCTGCTGAGAGAATAGCGACATTTTCCCTGTCTTTATTTGAGCAAACCCAAGCACAATTACATTCTTGGAATCAGGAGGCTAAAGATTTGTTATGGGCGGCGGCTATACTGCATAATAGTGGTTTATATGTTAGTCATGCTGCCCATCATAAACATTCCTATTATTTAATTCGCAATGGTGAACTGTTGGGCTATACGGAAATAGAGTTAGAAGTTATCGCTAATATCGCTCGTTATCACCGCAAAAGTAAACCGAAGAAAAGGCACGATGATTTTATGAAATTAACTGAATACTATCAGTATATGGTCAGACATTTAAGTGCTATACTGCGCTTGGCTGTGGCTTTAGATCGGCGACAAATAGGAGCGATTAAAAAGATTGAATGTAAGTACGATCCTGAATATAGAACCCTACATCTGCATCTTTTTCCTAATAATGCTGAAGATGATTGTGCTTTAGAATTGTGGAGTTTAGACTATAAAAAACCTGTTTTTGAAGAAGAATTTGGGGTGAAAGTAGTGGCAACTTTGGCATTTTTGCCCTGAAACCATCTACCGCCGGTATTAAGTAGCTTGAAATCGGCAAGATTGGAATTTTCATACCACTGTTAAAAACTGTCAGGTTACTGTTATAATCCAGAGGGAATAGTATCGCAGAAAGAAAAGGAGCCGAAAAACTTGTTGCAATTAGCTAAAATTGGTCGCTTGATCGCTCTTGGTTGCTTGGGAACGATACTGTCTAGCTTTCCTGTCCTCTCGGCCGAGAGAATCACTTTTATCTTACCGCCCTTTAGTCGTACCCTAGAAATTAGTTCCCTAGAAAAGTTTGTCGAGACTGGCAGAATTGACGCTAATCTAAGACAATATTTAGGTAATACCACCCCCGAACAACAAAGAGAATTTCGCCAAGCTTTAACCACAAGTAAAGAAATTAATCCCGTCCTGATCTCGCGCTTTTTTAACACCACAATGGGGGAAGATATCCTCAACCTTTTAGGGGAACTGATCACCATTCAAGGGGGTATTAATGGTAAATTCGCTCTGCGTTCTGCCCTAATTAAATCAGCTTTTGAACCGGGAGGGGTAACTATTCTTAACCTGCTGCGTAATCTGCCCACTAATATGCAGATTGATGTGACAAGAGTGCAAAGATTAGCTAGGGCGATCGATATCGTCCTGAAAGCGACCACAGTATTCACGGAAAAGGTGGCGCAATTATCCTTAGAAGAAGCTAAAAAGGCCGGTGAAATTAATTTTACCGCCATGACCGACCCCCGACAACCGGGACCGCAACAAGTAGAACAAATGCGGCTGGATTTAACCGATAGCCGTCGTCAGAGGGAACTTTATCTAATCATTGTCAAACCCAAGGGGCAATTAACCCAGAAAACCCCCGTTATTGTCTTTTCCCACGGTTTAGCTTCTCGTCCTGAAGATTTTGTCCGACAAGCGGAACACTTGGCTAGTTACGGTTATCTCGTCGCCATGCCCCAACACCCCGGCAGTGATACCCTACAGGTGCAGAATCTGCTCGCCGGTTTATCGCGGACGGTTTTTTATAGCAACGAATTTGTCAATCGTCCATTGGACATATCTTTTGTGATCGATGAATTGCAAAGACGCAACGCGGGGGAATTTCAGGGGCAATTAGATGTAGATAATGTGGGAGTTGGTGGACATTCCTTCGGCGGTTATACAGCCTTAGCCGTGGGTGGAGCGACGATCGATTTCGAGAATTTACAACGGGACTGCCAAAGAAGATTAGCTTTTCTCAATGTCTCCCTCTTGCTGCAGTGTCGTGCTTTGGATTTACCCCGAGAAGAATACAATTTTCGCGATCGGAGAATCAAAGCGATTTTTGCGGTTAATCCGTTTAATTGGAGTATTTTCGGGGCTAAAGGACTAGCTAAGATCGAAATTCCCACTTTTGTAGCGGCAGGAACCTACGATCCCGCTACCCCCGCTATTTTTGAACAGGTGCGCTCTTTTCCCCTGCTCAACACCGAAAATAAATATTTAGCTCTGATTGAAGGTCAAGCTCACGTCGATTTTTCGGTACTAGACGCGGGAATTAACGAAGCGATCGAATCCATAGCCGATCTTACCCTGCCAGCACCCTATGTGATCGATAGTTACGCCCATTCCCTATCTTTGGCCTTTTTTGAGGTGTATATTCGCAAAAACCCCGGCTATAAACCTTTTTTACAGGCGGCCTATTCCCAATATCTCAGTCAAGGCCAAGAGTTTAGATGTTTTCTGATTACCCGCGCCTCCTCGGCCGCTTTAGAACAACTCATCGAAGATTTTATCGCTCAAAATGTCCGTTAATCAGTTATCAGTTATCAGTTATCAGTTATCAGTTATCAGTTCACTGTTTACTGTTTACTGTTTACTGATCACTGAAAAGCTCCCCACTTACCCACTTCCCCACTTCCAATTCATAATTCATAATTTATATTTGTTGATGGCGTTTAAGCAGTAATTGGATAGCCAAAAGAATTAAACCAATGGTGACAAAAGCAAAAATAAAGGTTCCTAGAGAAGCTAAACCAAAAACTAAAGTGCGGACAGCACTGCCAATTCTCAAGGCGATCGGACTGTGAGCAACCATCGGTTTTGAGTAAAAAGAATGACCGATCGCTGCCGTGAGATAATAGAGAATTGTCCCCAGTGCTGCCGAAATTGCCGCACCAACTAAACAGCGAGTAGGAGTAACTTGTTTGGTTTCTAATTCTGTGGTCATTACTTTTTAGTCCTCAAATATTGCCCAGGTTAAATTTTAATTCTTTTCCCCAGTATTTTACCCGACTAGGACCAAGGAGCGAGGGTGGAAGCAAAAGAAGTATCGACTTGTGAGGAGACGATCAGGTCTTGATTCTGGTCTAGTTCCCGTTTTAACTGTTCCCAATCACCGGGGTCGGTCAACTCCTCATAAACAGGGGCCGCGGAAACGATCGTTTCTTTGTCCAATGACCAGCTTCGGGAAGGAAGGACTGGATTAGTCAAAAGTCGATCGTCTCACTTTCAGGGTCAAGATATTCTACCCCATACTTGGCTTTTAATTTTGACAGTTGTTCGAGTCGGTAGTATGCCAGTGCCTCTGGGTGCATCTCATTTTTGTAAATCTACGTGCGCGTTGCGGGGGAGATGGCGAGAAAGATTCGAGCATTTATACTAAAATCTAGGATAGCCGGTTTAATATCGTCTCAGGGATCAAAACTAAAGCTTAGAATAGATAAAATATGTGGACTTTTATTGATTTATTTGCTGGGATAGGAGGATTTAGAATCGCCCTAGAGAATCTCGGTTGTCAATGCGTTTTTTCTTCGGAAATCGATCCTCACTCCCAAAAGGTTTACTTGGCTAACTATGGTCATTTACCCGATAATCAAGACATCAGAAAATTAGAGGCGAAAACTGTACCCGATCATGATATACTGTGCGGCGGGTTTCCCTGTCAAGCTTTTAGTATCGCCGGCAGAAAACATGGTTTTGAAGATGCACGCGGAACCTTATTTTTTGAAGTTGCCCGTATCTTACACGAAAAGAAACCGAAAGCTTTTATCTTAGAAAATGTCCAGGGATTAGTCCATCATGATCGAGGTAGAACTTTAAAAACTATTTTAGATATATTAGAAAAGGATTTGCATTATTTTGTCCCCACTCCCCAGATTTTAAATGCCAGATATTTTGGGGTTCCTCAAAATCGTCCCCGAATTTTTATCGTCGGGTTTCGAGAGGATTTAAATATTTATCATTTTTCCTATCCCCAACCAACCCAGCAAGAAACTTGTCTCGAAGATATCCTAGAAGAAAAGGAAGTCAGCGTTAAATATTATCTCTCTAATCAGTATTTAGAAACTTTATTTAAACACAAAGCTAGACATCAAGATAAAGGTAATGGTTTTGGGTATGAGATTATTTCTCCCGATGGTATCGCTAATGCGATTGTGGTGGGAGGTATGGGAAAAGAAAGAAATTTAGTTATCGATAAAAGACTGACTAATTTTACTCCTGTTACTCGCATTAAGGGAGAGGTAAATAAATTATTTGTCCGCAGAATGACTCCCAGAGAATGGGCAAGATTACAGGGGTTTCCTGATAGTTTTCAGATTGTTGTCAGCGATGTCCAAGCTTATAAACAGTTCGGTAATTCTGTGGCTATTCCCGTGGTGGAAGCGGTGGCAAAAGAAGTGATTAAAGCTTTAGATTTATCCAGAGATTCTCAAGAAAATATCAGGTTTAAAGAACTACAGGGGAGACAATTAGATTTATTGTCAATCTGAGGAACAATAACAATTTTTTCTAGGGGTTTCGGTATATTAAGAATAGTTATTATTTGATCAATATGATCGCTGTTTATGCTCGACTCTCACTGGATTAACAGTGGACTTGTTACATAATTAATTTTCGAGAGTTCAAAAATGAGAAAAATAGGCATAAGACAAAAATAAAAAGAGCAGCAGAGGTGATGGTTTCGCCGGTTGTGCTTGTGAAAGGTATCTCTCTTATACTACACTTGTAACACCAATATGTTTAGTATTTGGGAGAAGAAAATTATGCGGACAATTACACGCACCACCACCACCGAGATGGAAGTCACTAGCATTCGTCTAGAAAGAGTCCTCAAAGACAAGCTGAAAGAGATTTCCGGCAATCAAGGTTATCAAGCACTCATTCGCGATGTCTTATGGAATTTCGTTCAGCAGAAATCAGGGGATTATCGACCTCAGTTTTGTGCTGGTGATATAAGGGCAGTATTTAACGCTACAGCTAGAAAAAATGAGATTTGCGCTCTTACGGGCAAGCTAATCCCCGCTAATGAAACAATGTTATTAGGTTTGACAATCCATGGCGATTTAGTTCCCTTGAGTATGGATAGTTATGCCAATTTAAAATAAGTTTGACTAGGGTGGGGCAGAATGCAGTATAGTTAGTCCTCACCCATAAAGATAAGGGAACAAGCAATAGGAAAGTGGGAATTATAAATTATGAATTATGAATTGAGAGGTGGGGAGTTTTTTGCTGTAAACAGTCAACTGATAACTGATGACTGATAACTGATAACTGATGACTGAACCGATTTTACGAGTGGTTTTAATCAATCCGCAAATTCCGCCAAATACGGGGAATATTGCCCGTACTTGCGCCGCAACGAGGACAGAATTGCATTTAGTTGGTCCTTTGGGTTTTGAAATTAGCGATCGCTATCTGAAGCGCGCCGGCTTAGATTATTGGCCTTATGTAAAACTTATGTACCACTTGACAATTAATGACTTCTGTGCTTATCAACAAAAGAGCGGCGGAAGGGCGATCGGGTTTACTGTGCGCGGCAGCAGCAGTTATGTGGAATACAGCTATCAAAGCGGAGATTGGCTACTTTTTGGCAGTGAAACCGACGGTATTCCGGCAGATTTATTAAATCAATGTGATGACACGGTTTATATTCCCATGGCGGAACCGGGGGTGAGAAGTTTAAATCTTTCCGTTAGTGTGGCAATCGGATTATTTGAGGCCAGACGACAACTGGGATTTATTCGTTAGCGGGACATTTGGCTATATAAACAGAGCAAATAAACTGAATTGACCAAAAAATTAGAAAATTGCTTTTATTTAGCTGATTTTTGCCCGGAGCAGAAAAAATAGCAATCGCCATCAATCTTGTCCGTAATAACAGCAAGAAATTATGTGGATTATCCTAGCGCAAGTTAATTGTTGCTCCTTTGTAATTACATAATTTATTGAAAATAAAAAGGCAAGATGAGGCTCATGAATATCTTAGACCTTCCTCCCAATACTTTTCGCAATTTCCAGCTTTTTAATCGGCAAAAATCCACCTCTGGCTTAACTCAAGTCGAGATGTTAGTTACCCTAATTTTATTAGGAATTCTCTTAACTATTGCCCTTTCTGCTTATCATCGTTTAATGGCTTGGATTCGCTTAAATATCGCCACCTTTGAAATATCACAACAGTGGAAAAATACCCGTTATCAAGCCACAGGAGAAGGTTCTCATCCCCTATCTTTGTGCATGGCAGCAAGTGAAACCGAACAGATTAAAGTGGCAAAAGTACAAGGGGACAAATGTGAAAATGTCACCGATTGGACTCCCATCACTCGTGGTGTTAGCATCGATACTGATAATTCTACCCTACGCCTAGTTAGTGGACCTGTGGGTAATCAAGGTACAATTTATCGCGCTAGTTGGGCCGATACAAAGGGGGGGTTAGGAGGTTCTTGGGGACAGTTAGGCAGAATTACTTTAGTTGCTGCCGGTACACCCGATAAAAGCTGTTTATTTTTATTCCGTGTTGATGGTAGTTGGGATATTCGCCAAGATAATAAATGTGTGGTTTAAAGCTGATTTAAAACTAGGGAATCAGGCGATCGATTTGTTGAGCTAAATCAAAATCTAAGTTACTTAAACCTCCCACGTCATGGGTAGTGAGGGAAAGAGTAACGCGATTGTAATTGATGGTAATATCAGGATGATGGCCTAGGGATTCAGCTGGAGTAACTAAGCGATTAACAAAAGCGATCGATTCGATAAAATTGTTAAATTTAAAAGTTTTTTCAATCCGTTGATCTCGTAACTGCCAACCCGGGATAGTCTGTAATTGTTGAGAGATTTCTCGATCGGATAAACGAGTAGCGGGTAAAGAGAGGACTAATTGACCAGTTAACCCAATCAAGAAAGCGATCGCTATTACTAAAAATTGCTTCAACATTGAAGACGCTCCCGTAGTTGTGGTGAGCAGAAAAAGTGATCGATCACGAGGGCATAGTCCCAAAATCTAACATTAAGAAACACTTTACACCTTGACATCCTCGCCGCCGTAAAACGGAAGGCGATTCCTCACCACGCCACCTTTTTAGAATGGTCGCTGAATGGGGTTGACGCTTCACGGGATGCTGCTTCTTTAACAGAAGTCTTACGC
>MTBT01000066.1 GCA_002282935.1 Microcystis sp. LSC13-02
CGATCTTGGCGATCGCGAGGATCGCAGGTAACAAAAGCATCGGGATAGTAATAAAACTGATCTTGATAGTTAACCTTGACATTACCCGAGTAAAACCGACAGTCTGTAGAGTCGCCGAAATGCAGGTTAACCAGAGCGAGTAGATTAAGGGCAATGCGATCGTGATTATCCGTACCGCCGGCCATCGCATAAACCAAACCACGTCGGTATTCATGACGGATCTGACTCTGGCGCTCGATAGCGAGATATTCTTGGGGACTGATGTAGTTGGGAACTGCGATCATAATCTCTAGGGGAAAGCCTAGTATTAATCATAGTACGAGAATGGCTTTGGCTCTCTTATTCTTTGTGTGATCAGTTTAACTTACATAGCGATCTATCTTTGTGTTCTTCGTGTCTTTGTGGTTCCTGACCCAGAGAGCCGATAAGCCAGCGCAAGAGGGCAAAATCTTGATAAACTGAGGGGATAACTATCCCAGACAATCCCCATGACCACTCACTTTATTAGTGCCGAAATCGACCTACAGGAAACCCCACAACAACTGCAGCAAGAAATCGAAAAAGAATTGGCCAAACGCGGTGAACCCTTGCGTTGGGCAATCACAGAAGTGGATACCGAGAATAATCAGGTAAAAGTCGAAGCGATTGTCACCACTGCCTCGTGAATTCTCGTCCCTATACCGCCGTACTAATTATTCCCACCGGCATCGGGGCAGCGATTGGCGGTTATGCTGGGGATGGCATTCCCGTGGCCAAAGCGATCGCCCAAGTTTGCGATCGCCTAATTACCCATCCCAATGTCCTCAACGGCGCACAACTGTACTGGCCTCTAGCCAACACCTATTATGTGGAGGGTTACGCTTTAGATCGTTTTGCCCGGGGGGATTGGGGGTTAAGTCCCGTCCATCAAAATCGCATCGGGTTACTATTTGATCGCGCCATTGAATTTGACCTCTTGCAAAGACACCTTCAGGCTGCCGATGCTGTCCGGGCTACCCTAGGCTTAGATCTCACCGATTACGTTATCACCGATGCCCCCTTAAATGTGCAGTTGCGAGAGGCAGCCTCTGGGGCCAGTTGGGGAACAATTGGCAATCCCGACAGCTTGCTGCGGGGGGCAGAAAAACTGATTAACCAGGGCCGGGCAGAAGCGATCGCCATTGTTGCCCGTTTTCCCGACGATACCGATAGCATTGCCCTGGCTAATTATCGCCATGGTCAGGGGGTGGATCCCCTTGCTGGGGCCGAAGCGGTGATTTCCCATCTAGTAGTCCGACAATTCCAAATACCAGCAGCCCACGCTCCCGCTTTAAGTCCGCTGCCCCTCGATCCGCAACTTTCCCCCAAGGCCGCAGCCGAAGAAATCGGTTATACTTTTTTACCCTGCGTTTTGGTGGGTTTAAGTCGCGCCCCCCAATTGGTCAAGCAGCCCAGTCCCGATGCTATTTGGGGCCGGGAGGTGGACGCGCTGATCGTTCCCGCCAGTGCCTGCGGCTCTAGCACAGTTTTGGGTTTTTGTCAAGAAAAAACTGTACTGATTGCCGTACAGGAAAATAGTACAAGAATGAAGGTGGCCCCGGAACCTCTAGGGGTGAAAGCAATTAGGGTACACTCATATACAGAGGCGATCGGTGCGATCGTTTGTCAACGGGCCGGGGTTAGCCTAGCATCTCTTCGCCCTAATTTAAACTCTTTACGCTGTTTATCCGAGAATCCGTGACTAATTCCCCTAATTCCGAATTTGATCCCCTGACACGCACACAAGTCCTCACCATTATGGCGGTAACGGCGATTATCTTGCTGGTAGTCGCCAAAGTTTGGCAATATTTCGGTGCGATCGCTATTCCCGCCATTCGCTTGACTCTCCCGGATTTCCTGTTCGGATTAGCCTTAGCGGGGGCAATTAGTGGAATTAGTGGGCTTCTATATCGTTTTTGGTCTAGTTATCGCCATAGTGCTAACGCTTACTTAGAATTAGTCATTAAACCTTTAGCTTGGCCCGATTTAATTTGGATTGGATTACTGCCGGGGTTAAGTGAAGAATTATTATTTCGCGGGGTGATTTTGCCGGCTTTGGGCTTAAATATCTTTGGTTTAACCGTTTCTAGTCTGATTTTTGGTATCCTCCATTTTAGCGGTTCCCAACAATGGCCCTATGTTATCTGGGCAACTGTTGTCGGTTTTGCCCTCGGTTATACCGTCATCATCACCGGTAATTTATTAATCCCGATCCTCGCTCATATTATCACCAATCTCCTCGCTAGTTTTCTCTGGAAATTACAGCAGAGTAATCAGTAATCAGTTATCAGTAATCAGTTATCAGTTATCAGTTATCAGTGGGGAAGTTATCAGTAATCAGTAATCAGTAATCAGTGACTACTCCCTACTCCTGTCTCCTATAAAAAATATGGAAGTACAATTTCGCGAATTTAATCCTTTTGATGTCTGGTTTTGGCTGGAATTTTCGACGGTTCCCTCGAATATGGAACAGCAATATGTAGAAGAAGTTTTTGCCTCTTGGTTTTATTTGGGTAAATTAGGGGCTTTCAATGCGGAAAACCTACAGGTACAGGAGGTGGGAGTCGATATTAGTTATATGGAATACGATCCAGATATGGCCGAAAATGCCTTTATGTCACCGATGCACAATATGACCGATTTTGAATACTTAGGTACTTGGGGACGTTGTTGGTTTGACCTTGGTACTAGCGATCTTATTGCTTTAGATATTTTAATCAATGCCTTGACCCAATTAAGTAAGGATTTTGTCGATATTAAACGTTTAATTATCGGTGGAGAAAATCAAGATTGGCCAATTAGCGATCGCAGCAATTATCTCTTTAGCGAATAATTAGGGTTTACTGAAAAAGTTTCTTGGTGGAGTCAGAAGTCAGTAATCAGTAATCAGTAATCAGTAATCAGGAGATTATTTTTATTTATTTTCCCATCTCCCCACACCCCACACCCCAGTTAAAAACATCTATGCTTAATCTCATCTCCCTTCCAGAAATTCCCGCCGCTGCTTGGAAACGTCCTCTGGGCAAAGGTTGGGAAAAACCCTACAGCGTCCGCTATGCCAGCAATTTAGATGATGGTCCTTGGCATGGGATGCCCCTGGGAGGATTTGGGGCCGGTTGCATCGGACGTTCCCCCAAAGGTGACTTTAACCTCTGGCATCTGGACGGCGGTGAACACAGTTTTAATAGCCTTGCAGCCTGTCAATTTAGCATTTTTGAACAAACAGAAGACGGAAGCGCCCAAGCCTACGCTATGGCGACGGAAAGCCCGACGGATGGAACATTATCGCGCTGGTCGTGGTATCCAGCCGAAAAGGGAACCTATGGGGCCCTTTATCCCCGCAGTTGGTACGAGTACAAAGATGTTTTTCAGACTCAATTAATTTGCGAACAATTTTCACCGGTTTGGGCGCATAATTATCAAGAAAGTAGTTATCCTATTGCCCTATTTGAATGGACGGCTCATAATCCCACCGATAAACCGATTACTATTAGTATTATGCTGACTTGGCAAAATACAATCGGTTGGTTTACTAACGCGATTAAATCCCCAGTGGTTAAGGTGAGAGATGATGGTAGTCCCGTCTATGAATATCAATCAAAATCGGGGGAAAGTGAGGGTAATTATAATCAATGGATTGTCGATAATTTCCGCGTTGGCTGTCTAATGCGTCGGGATTACGAAAACCCCGGGGAAGGGGATGGACAGATGGCGATTGCTAGTATCACTAATCCGAGTCTAGAGGTATTTTATCTGGGTAAATGGAACCCTGCGGGCGATGGGGGCGAAGTTTGGGACTATTTCGCCATGAATGGCTCTTTACCGGATATTGAGGACGAAACCCCCGCCCAAAAAGGGGAAGAAACGGCCACGGCCATGGCGATTCGTTTTACCATTCGTCCGGGGAAAACTCGCAAAATTCCTTTTATTTTAGCTTGGGATTTACCAGTCACCGAATTTGCTCAAGGAATTAACTATTATCGTCGTTATACGGACTTTTTCGGTCGCAATGGTCAAAATGCTTGGGCGATGGTACGCACGGCTTTAAAACACGGCGATACATGGCGAGAAAATATTATTAACTGGCAAAAACCGATCCTAGAACGCACCGATCTGGCCGATTGGTTTAAAATGGCTTTATTTAATGAATTATACCTGTTAACGGACGGCGGCACTCTCTGGACGGCAGCCACGGAACAGGATGCGATCGGTCAATTCGGAGTGTTAGAATGTATTGATTATCGTTGGTATGAAAGTCTCGATGTGCGTCTCTATGGTTCCTTTGGGTTATTGATGTTATGGCCGCGCTTAGAAAAGGCTGTGATGGAAGCTTTTGCCAGGGCAATTCCCACCCACGACGACACTCCTCGGATTATCGGTTATAACCAAGCTAGTGCCATTCGTAAGGCCAAAAATGCCACTCCCCACGATTTAGGCGCGCCCAATGAACACCCTTGGCAAAAGAGTAATTACACCAGTTATCAAGACTGTAATCTCTGGAAAGATTTAGGCAGTGATTTTGTTTTATTAGTCTATCGGGATTATTTATTAACCGGTTCAAAAGATGAGGATTTTCTGCGAGAATGTTGGCCGTCTATCGTCCTAACTTTGCAATATTTAAAAACTTTTGACCTTGATAACGATGGCATCCCCGAAAATTCTGGCGCGCCAGACCAAACCTTTGATGATTGGCGTTTACAGGGAATTAGTGCCTATTGCGGTGGTTTGTGGATAGCGGCGCTAGAAGCGGCGATTAAAATTGGTGCAATTCTTGGGGAAGATACGGCAATTTTTGCCAGTTGGTTACAACAATCTCGCGCTATTTATCATCAGACTCTCTGGAATGGAGAATATTATAATTTAGATAGTGGTAGTGGTTCTGATGTGGTGATGACTGACCAATTATGCGGTCAATTTTATGCCCGTTTATTGGCTTTACCGGATGTGGTAGAAAATCAATACACGCAATCAGCTTTAAGTAAGATTTATCAGGCTTGTTTTCTCAAGTTTCATGGGGGAAAATTTGGGGCGGCAAATGGGTTAAAACCCGATGGTACTCCCGAAAATCCCGAGGCAACTCATCCCTTAGAAGTTTGGGTAGGAATTAATTTTGGGTTGGTGGCTTTTTTGATGCAAATGGGAATGGAAAAGCAAGGATGGCAAATTACAGAAGCGGTGGTGAAACAAGTCTATGAAAATGGCTTACAATTTCGCACTCCAGAAGCGATTACATCGGTGGGAACTTTCCGCGCCTGTCATTATTTACGCGCCATGGCTATCTGGGCCATCTATGGGGTTTTGACGGAATTTCAGGGATAAATTTTCGCAGCTCTGGAGCGAGCCGGTTCTCGTCAATGGCTAAATTGTTATATTTAATTACAAACACTTACTTAACATCACTTTTATCGAAAAAATTGGGTCGAAAACTTCGCCTTAAGGCGAAAAGTTTTGGGAGCGGGGCATAAATCCCCGTTACAAAAACTGCCTCCTGCCCTCTCCTCCTGCCTTCGTTATCTAAGTTTACCGTTACCTGTTCCCTTAATCTTACTTTCAGATCGCAAATCAGCAACGACTAGGGAGAGTTTGCTGATAGCCAAGGGCTAAGAGATGACAGAGTTGGTGATATAGTAAATAAAGATCACACTTAAATCTAACCTTGCCATAGATGCACAAATCTCGAATCTGGCAACCCCAAAAATATCCCGTCTCTAACATCAGTTTTAGCGATGAAATGAGGTAAGAATTTTGACCAAAATACTTAGCGATCGCATTGCCGTTTATCTGCTCATCGGTGGACTCCTGTTTAGAATAATCATCGCCTTGGGGCTTTATCCCGGTTACGATGAAGCCTATTATTATGTTTACAGCCATAATCTAGATTGGAGTTATTTCGATCATCCGCCAATAGTAGCGATTTCCACGGGTTTTGGGACTTGGATCACGGGATTAGTCAATCAATTTACGATTCGCTTCGGTACTCTCCTCCTCTATACTGGCAGCCTCTGCTTGCTATATCTGACCGCTTTAAAATTGTTCAGTCTGCCGGTCGCCAGAATGACTTTAGCGATCGCCACTCTTATCCCCATCTATGGGATCGTCTTCGGGATTCTTTCGCAGCCAGATAGTCCTTTAATCTTTTTTTGGTCATTAACAGTCTATTTAGCTGCCCAAGAATTCTGGCCAATTCGGGAAAAAAACTATCATCCTAGCTATCGTCTCGCTTATATTGGACTTGCCGTAGGATTGGCGGTTTTAAGTAAATATCACGGCTTTATTTTGGGCTTTGGTTTAGTTTTATTTTGTCTGACCACTCCCCGCTATTGGCCTGTATTTAGATCTCCCTGGTTGGGATTAGGATTTATTCTCTTTTTGATAACTTTATTGCCGATTATTTACTGGAATATTAACCATAATTGGATTTCCTTTCGCTTTCATTTAGAAGACCGTTTTTCTGGAGAACCGAAAACCTTTAATATTCTCGGTATTCTCTCGGTTGTTGGCATTAGTATCGCCACGATGTTTCCACCTTTCGGTCTGCCGATGTGGTGGGTGACATTTAAAAGCTTTGCCGAACAAATTCCTAATTTTATCTCGAAAAAAAGATTTTTTCATCGAGAAGAAGAATCACTAAAAAAATGGTTAATTCTCTCGGTTTCTCTGCCTTTAATCCTGGGAATGCTTTATGTGGGTGCTTCCCATTATCTCGCCCCTAGTTGGATTTTACCCGGGTTCTGGTCCTGCACAATTTTATTAGGAGAAAAGGCCAATACTTGGCAGCAATCTTCTCGAATCTGGGTAAAAAGATGGTTATGGGGGTCAGGAATTTTTATCGTTACTGTTTTATCTATAGCAATGCTTCACGTTACTTTTGGCACTTTCCAAAAACCTAGTCAATACGCAATTTTTGGGGGAATTATTGCCCCAGAACAGGACCCTTCTCGGGAAATTGTTGATATCGATCAACTGCGCCAAGGCTTTGCTAATTCTCCCGAATTATTAGCACTCTTAAAAGATTCTAGCTTCGTTTTTACCCATAATTTTTATGTGACCGCATGGCTAGATATGGCCCTTTATCCCCTAGTTCCTATTCCCGTCACCTGTTTTAACAACGATCAAAGGGGTTATCAAATTTGGTTTAATCCTCAAGAATGGATCGGTAAAAATGGTTTATTAATTACTACGAATAGTTCTCTAGAAAGACCGGAAATAATCGATCGCTACCGTCCCTATTTCCAAGATATAACTAAAGTAGCTGTCATTCCGATCAAGCGCGGTGGTGTCGCCATCGAACAATTTCGTGTTTACCAAGCTAAAGGACTAATTAAAACTTATCCTTAAAGCAGTTATCATTTATTAGCGGGTTCCTATCTCCTGAATTTTGTAACCTTTTTTACTTTTTACTTGATAAATATGTCCATTCATCGAGTGCGTATTGCTAGAGATAAAGGGGAATTTGTCCAGTCCTTAGTTAATTTTAATCAGGGAATTGGACCTTTTCAAACCTATGCTGATGTCATCGCTTTTGCGGCGGCTTTAGGGGTAAAATATCAGGAGAGGGTGGCGATAGAAAATGTAGCGAAGGAACCCTCACCTATTAACCTAGAAATTTTTATTTCTCGTGGCTACGATACCCTAATCAAATTATTGGCAGTCAATGAATTCCAAGACACGAAAATTCTTTCTCCCCACGGGGTAGATTCGGAAGCTTTGCGAGTGACAATTTTCGAGGAATATGCCAACGCTGGTTTAGCAAGATTAGAACGAGAATTGCGCGGTGCGGTGGATTATACTGAAAGATTATTGTTAATTATCAGTCAAGAACGTTTTCGAGAAATTACTGCCACAACGGAATTCGATTTAGGCAGATTTTTGTAGTAGAAATCTTAGTTAGGGTATGCTGAAAAAGTTTTTCGGTGGTGGTAGGGTGTGGGGTGTGGGGTGTGGGGTGTAGGGTTTTACCCGTTTTCAGGTGGTCAACTACCTAATTTTCAGGGAAAAAGTACCTGAATTTTCCCCCCGATCACCCCAATGGCTGGCACTTTTTGAGGGAAAAAAAGTCTAAAAGTCTTATCCAACAAGGTTTTTAGATTTATTCGGCAGACCCTACTTATTAGTGTAGTTTGGTATGCGCTTTTTTCTCAAAGGTGCGTTCAAATTTTGTGCGGGTGTAATTGGCAGCGATCGCTATTGCTAAAGCCAAAATTGCGAAAATAAGAGCATTAATTTGATAGATAGACTGATTTGGGGATAAAATTGCCAGTAAAGCTAATAATATCCCCATTAAAATCGCGATTTGTTTAGTTTTTACCATTTTTTCATGAGCAGTGCTACAGGTGCGACAGTGGACAGTGTGACGAGAATAGCGATCGAGGGGTAAAGGATCGGATAAATCGATCGCCGTTGTCCGCTGGCTGGTGTAGCCTTGATAGTAGGGGAAAGAGTCCCCATAGCGATCGAACCATTGACGTAACTCAATCACCAAGGCATCGGAACTTTTTAAGGGTAAGTATAATTTTTGTAAACTATCTCTTGACTTTTCCACCATTTGCTGCTGACTTTGAATTAAAGGTAGATCATCTTCGAGGATGCGACTTTGACGCAGATGTTCCAACCAGCGCCAACGGTATTGACGGGAGTTAACGGCAAAATTTTGGTAACGTCGCATCAGTAAGCGAGAACGACCTTGACCGAGAGAAATCCCGTATAAAGCCAATCCAGCATACCAATCGGGATTAGGCAGAGAAAAACGATAATGAACGAGATTAGGGGCCAGAAAATCCAGATATTTCCAGCTTTCCTGCGGATTGCGGCTATTGCGCCACTGACTGCGAATTCCCCGCGCCGAGATTTCGAGGATTTGGAAGGCTAAAGGTTGAGCATTTTCCCGTTTTGCCCCGAATTCGCTGCGATCATGGCTAATATTAACATGGGCGGGATCGAGGAGATTTTCGAGTAAATAGCCCTGTTCGTAGGGAAAATCGATGACATAATCGGTATGGACACAATTGGGGTCTTCTAGGTCTTTGATGATAGGAATATCGCTTTCTTTCGCTGTTTCCTGTTCTCCTAACCAAACCCAGAGGACTCCCTGACGTTCCACCACCCTATAGGATTTAACCTTGGCATTGCGAGGAATCGGGGTATTGACTGGCAGTTGGGGAATATGGGAACATTTTCCATCCGTCTCGAACTGCCAACCATGGTACAAACATTCTAAACGCCCAGCGATCATCTGTCCTGTGGAGAGTTTAGCCAAGCGATGGGGACAGCGATCGAGCAAACAGCCCCATTTTCCCTGCTGATCGCGAAATATTAGCAATGGTTGCCCATAAAGAGAGAAAGAGTAGGGATTTTTTTGCCAATCCTGCACGAATAACACAGGATACCAACAATTTTGGTAGTGAAAACAGTCATCCCTAGGGAGGGGTTGAGATTGATCAGCGCTCGTCATGGCGATGAGAGAGAAAAAATATTGATCATCATCATATATCGGTGTGGCAAATTGATCTCTGTCTTCCTACTATCTTTTAATTAATCCGAAAGAGACTAGGAGAGGGTGGAAATTCCCGATAGGCGTTAATTGTAGCCAAAAAATCGATTGTAAAGCCTTTTATTGATTTCGTATAGTAGCCAAATAATTAAAAAACAGACAGCGATGAATATCAAAGGTTTTTGAGTCAGTAAATTCTGCAAACTCCAGAATAGTTGCTGCGGTTGAGTGACTAGATACCAACTATTCAGTCGGAGAAACCGTCCTAAATAGATACCGATCGCACTTAAAAAATGGAGAATTATTTCTAGGGGTAAAACTGCTGAATTTAGCTGACTTTGCTGACAATAACTTTTTAAATTAAGTAAGGAGAGAACGTATAGCTGAAAGCCCATAAAAATAAAGAAGCTATACTGGGGGATTAAAACTAAAAAAATTAAACTTTTGGCGTAATCCTGCTGAAGATAGGCGATTAAATGAATGCTGTCGGTGAGAATATAGGGAGCATTGGGTAAAAAAAGCAGGAAAACTAAGAGAATTAACCACCAGAGTAGGGAACGATCGAGGGCGATCCGAAATAGCCAAAAGCTAAGGATAAAGGGGATAAAAGCCAGAAAAGAATTCCAGATAATCCTCCCGGTGCTAAGGTTAAATAATTGCCAAGCATTGTGCCACCAATCCCTAGTTAAAATTATCGTTAAATCTGCCCAAATCATCCCTTAAATACCAGTCTCCTCTAGGGTTGATAAATATCTTAACCAATTTTTTAAAGATTCCGGGAAAGGGATTCTTTGTCTAGCGGTGGGAGCGATGCAGACATGGCGAGTTTTCGCTTTTGCGACCATGATTTCAGCCAAATAAATTTTATACTGCAATTCAAACTCGTTTTCGCTTAGGGATCGGGCAGTGAAATCAATCTGTATGCGATCGCCACAAAAAAGAGGCCGAAAAAACTGGATTTCCGCTTGAGTAATCGGTAGGGCAACCGGAGAATCTTTCAAAAAATCCTTGATATTGATGCCAAATTGTGCTAAAGAAAACTCGTAGGCTTGATGACAGATCGAGAGAAGATGGGCAAAGTAAACCACACCGGCTGCATCGGTATCGGCCAGATAAATTAGGCACTCGTAGGACATAAAAAGCTTATTGTCTTTCTAGAAAGGTTAAACTATCTTGTAGTTGTCTTAACTCGTCCCGATGGGCTTTTACAGTTAATTCCGTTTGCTGAGATTTGCTTTCTACTTTAAAAGCCACTTCTTCTAAACGGCCGACTTTTTGCCAATAGAAAACCCCCGCGAGGGGAGATAAACCCACAAGAGCAAAAATATAGGGATTAGTATCGGGAAATAACAGCGATAACACCAGCGATAAGCAAAATAAACCCAAGGCCGCCAAAATTGTCAAAAATATCGCTAGAAAGGGGCTAGGCGGCACAAAACCCTGTAATCTGACAATATTCTGTTCGGGTTCGATCGCCTTGACTTGATAGGAACGTCGGTCAAAATAATCTCGCAGTTGTTCTAATAGTTGGTCGTCACTGGTACTGGTAAGATAGACACGCTGTTCGATACGCTCTTTGACGGAACCGCGAATAAAAAAGAATAATCCCACCATGAGCAGGAGAGTCAGAAAAAAAGTTGAGGAAAGAACGGGGGTATCCATGGCGGCGGTTAGGAGCGAAAAAACTTACAATTAATCCTAATTATCCTAACCTATCTTCTCCCCCGATCAGAAGATAGACCCTAGGAGCAAAACCTCGATCGAGAATCAGAAAAATTTCACCCCAAGGCAGATTCATGGGCAACAATCTATTAACAGGATTAATCGAACCCTTACAGTATAGTTTCATGCAGAGATCCCTAATTGAAGCTATCATCGTCGGGATCATTTGTGCGGTGGTGGGAACCTACCTGATGGTACAACGTTTGGCCCTCTTGGGCGATGCCATCAGTCACTCGGTCTTACCCGGATTAGCGATCGCTTTTATTGGTAATTTTAATCTGCTACTGGGTGCTTTACTAGCCTCAATGGTCAGTACCCTACTGATTAACTTGATCCGTAATCGTTCCCCAATCAAAGAAGATGCGGCCATGGGTATCGTTTTCTCGGCTTTTTTTGCCCTTGGCATCACCCTGATCACTCTCATCCAAAAAAACAACAAAATTGACCTTAATCACTTTCTCTTCGGCAATATTCTGGGTGTAACTGCTGCCGACATCCGCGATACCCTAATTCTTGCCGTTATCGTTTTGTTAACCGTTTTGCTCCTGTATAAAGAACTATTATTCTACACTTTCGACAAAATCGGGGCGCAAGCGGCGGGTTTACCAGTAAATTTATTAGATTTAGGCTTAATGCTCCTGATTGGTCTGACAATCGTTGCTAGTCTCCAAGCAGTGGGAGTAATCCTCGTTTTGTCCCTTTTGATTACCCCCGCAGCCACTGCTTATCTTTTAGTTACCCGTCTCCATCAAGTCATGGGTTTAGGTGTGGGTGTGGGGATTATTTCTAGTATCAGTGGGATGTATTTAAGTTATTACTGGAATTTACCCTCTGGACCGGCGATCGTGCTTGTCGCTTTTACCCTATTTATGTTGGCCTTTTTATTCAGTCCCCGTCAGGGAATTTTCACTCATCCCTCTAGTCTAGGTGGTCAACTTTCTATCTGGGGAGAGATGAAAAATTTGTTGAGACGACGTTAGTTTGCAGCAGAAGGTTGGGTTTTTGGCAAGTAATCAAAAAAAGCCGACGACTGACGACTAAAAAACTGATAATTGCTATAAGTAGTCGGACAAAATTAATTTCCTAGTCGAGACGGGAGACAGCAGAGGATGCCCTCTCCAGTTATACTTCATCTTTATGAGAAACGCCTCAAGTATGCCACAGTTTTTGAAAAATGGTATTGTAAAGTTTCAATACAAATATAGTCAGATATAGTCAGACATGGTAATATATAGACAGGAAACTATCAGACTATGCAAAAAAAGCAGGAATAAGTTATCGAACGGCTTGGAGATGGTGGAAACAAGGGAATTTAACAGGCTATCAATTGCCTTCCGGTACAATTATCACAACGGATAACAACCCTTCAAAACCCGACGCTGAGT
>MTBT01000067.1 GCA_002282935.1 Microcystis sp. LSC13-02
GGCTTTGACATTCTGGGCATTTCATTGTTCTTTCTGCTTATTTTATTTTTCATTTATTTTACCTCATCATCTCTTAATCTGACAACGCCGATTTTTTTAATGGTGGTGCGGGGACTGATGTGGCCGATTACAGCACTTTTGGCAGCAGCATTACCCTGCTACCCACTGAATCTATTCTCAAAGGCGGTGGCGGCACAGCTCAACTGTTCCAAGTTGAAACTATCATTGCCAACGGCAGATTTAGCAACAATATAATTAATGCTTCCAGCGCAGCATCTCCCGAGTCTATTAATGTCAATTTAGGCGCCGCGACTAACAATTTGCAGGTAGTGGGGGGTCCCGTATTAACTTTTACAGTAACCAATTTTGATGATGTTATTGGCACTAATCAAAATGGCGTGATTACTGGTGATGGCCAAGCTAACATACTCTCGGGTAACGCTGGCAATGACAGTATTAATGGGGGTTCTGGCATTGACACCTTGAATGGCGGTTTGGGCATTGACACCTTAACTGGTGGTCCTGGTGGAGATGCAGATACCTTCGTCTTTCAATTTGGACAATCTACCATATCTGATTTGACTCTTCCCGATCGGATCACCGATTTTGCCATCGGTACTGATAGAATCGACTTATTACTCTCCACTGGAGCCATCACGGGTGCGCCGCTTAGTTTTACTCGCGCTGCTAATAGCACTGCTGCTACCAGAACGGCTTTAGCGACTCAGGTATTTACTGATGCAAACGGATTATTGGCCAGTAATCAAGCTTTACTCGCCAATAGTGCTGCATTAGTGCAAGTAACCGCTGGTGCGATCGCCGGAACTTACCTACTTATCAATGATAGCACTGCGACATTGTCATTTACCAATGATTTATTGGTAAATATCACTGGATTTAGCGGTGCTTTACCCGGTTTCGGAAATATTACACCAGTAAGTCATTTCTTTGCTTAATTATTATTGAAAGAGTTAGGAGAAATATCTCGCACATTGCGTTCCCCGGGTTTACCTGGGGAACGCTTTATGGAGGTTATTAAAATTACTATAGCAAAAGAATCACAAATGTTGAATCCTGTAATAAAACTTACAGCGTTTCTTATAAAGATGAAGTATGACCTAATTTGGTATCGACGACTGACTCCCCGAAACAAAAACTTTGTACTTCACCATTAAGATAACTGCTGTATTCTTGTTAACTATCCTTAGCAATAATTCCTAGACTCGATAACAAAGCTTGTAGGTTAGTTTGCACGGTAGCGGGTTGGTATCTCTTAATGGTTTCTAGGGAATTATTAGCGAGTTTTTGCCACAATTCCCTATTATCATAGAGTTCGATCACTGCTCGGGCAAATTCCTCGGCAGTATCGGCAATTAAAACATCTTGGTGGTCAATTAATCCCATACCTTCGGCACCAATTTTTGTGGTAATAGTCGGTAATCCTAGGGAAAGACTTTGACCTATTTTACCCTTCATTCCCGCACCAAATCGCAGGGGTGCGACAAAAACACGACTCTTTTGAAAATATGGTTCTACTTCGGGAACATAACCGGTAACAATCACTTGATCATTGGCTAATTCTTTCACTTCATCCTTGAGGTTACTTCCCAATAAATTAACGGTAATATCGGGACGAGATGCCCAAACTAAGGGCATAATTTCTAAACATAACCACTTAACTGCATCAATATTAGGAGGGTGATTGTAGCTACCAATAAATACTAAACCGGCTCGCTGGTCAAAGGCAACTTTTTCTGACAGGGAAATTTCTTCATGAATATTGGGGATTACCCAAACATTTTTCACTCCTAAAGAGGATAAAACCTGCTTTTCGTCTTCTGTTACTACCACGGTTGCTTCCGCTTGATTAGCATAGTTTAACTCTAATTTCTGATAGGTTTGCCAACTCCAGCTAGTATTTTGGTAACTGGGATCGAGATAGTCTTTTTGTCGTTTTAAACGCAGAAAATGCAGGTCAATTGTATCATAAATAATTGGTGCTTTTGTTTTTAAGCGAATTAAATCCATATACTTATCGCACAATTCGGGACGACACAACCAAACTCCATCTATCAGGGGTAAATATTTGATTAATTTTTCTTCTAGATTATATCTTTGCGGTGTGCCATAAATAACTTCAATTCCCAGCTGTTGCAGGACGGAAGTATAGGGTTGTTCAGGATAGCCATTATCGGGAAAGAAAATCACTGAATAGCCTAAATTGAGCAGTAGCTTAAGAATATTTAATAAACGCACACAGCCGGATTCTCGATCGTATAGTGGAACGTAGGAATCGATGACTAAAATTGTCGGTTTTCCTTGTAAACGTCGGGCAGCTTTGGGTACATTATTAGCATCGTTATCTAGGTGTTTGGTTAATACCTTTGACCATTTTTCTCGAAACTTAGTTTGATTAATAACTTGATATTGTTTGATCCCACTGGAAAGGTCTGTTCCCGAGGTGATTCCTTCGTAGTGAATAACGTTAGATTGGGGTTGATAGAGAACTTGATAACCCAATTCTCGGATGGCAAAACATAAGTCTGTATCTTCGTAATACGCGGGGATAAAGTCTTGACAAAAACCACCTAATTGCTTAAATAAATCCGTGGAAACTAATAAACTGGCCCCCGAACAATAGTCCACGGGACGGACATAATTATATTCTGGTTCATCGGGACTATCTAAGCGTCCATAATTCCAACCATCGGCAGAATTCCAGATAATTCCCCCCGCTTCTTGTTGTTTACTGTTAGCATAAATTAACTTAGAACCCACCGCACCAACTTGGGGATTATTGATAATTAATTTCACTAAACTTTCTAGACAGTTTTCCAGAATTCTAGTATCGTTATTGAGAAAATATAGGTATTGACCTTTTGCTTGACTAGCCCCATAATTACAGGAACGAATAAAACCAGAGTTTTCCGCATTAGTTAATACTTTAATTCCTGTAACTAAAGTGGCTAATTGTTCTAAGGTTTCATCGCTGGAAGCATCATTAACAATGATTATTTCATAAGCTAAATCAGGACTTAGGTTAACACTCAAGGATTCCAAGCAGTTAAAGGTGTAGGCAAATTGGTTATAAACAGGAATAATAATCGAGACTAAAGGATTGTCACTACTGGCAATTTCTAGGGGTCGGGGTTCGGCTAATTTAGCACTTTCAAGCACCTGTTCTTCAAATTCAGAGGAACTCTTTCCTGTGAGAATTTTGATAATTTTCCGTTTCGTCTTTTTGAGTGCTGGTTTCCATCCTTCCTCCTGGAGACTAAAGACAAATCTTTTCAGCAGTTTTTTAACTTTAAAAATAATCATTTTTGTCATAATTACCTTGGTTAACTGATAGATAAGAGTAAATTGGCTGATAAACAATAATCGAAAATAATATCATGTAATTGTATTTTTGACAATAGCATCAATTTATTAAAAAAGCTTTAAATATAAATAATTAATGTATTTTTTATTGAATAATCAATGGTGATTATACTAAACCTAAGCTAATTTGAATCGCTCGATCTATCTGCTGCCTTTCTTCCGTGGAGATGCCACCAATTTTTCTAATTAATCTTTGTTTATCAATAGAACGAATTTGATTCAAAAGCACTACCGAGTCATTCTTTAGTCCTCCTGCTGAAGCTTTAATTAATACTTCTGTCGGATACAATGGGTCTTGAAATTTGCTTGTTATGCCCGCAACAATAACAATGGGACTATACCGATTTGCTAAATCATTTTGTATGATTAAAGCAGGGCGTGTTTTTTGAATTTCTGATCCGACACTCGGATCAAAATTAACTAAATATATATCTCCTCTGTGCGGATAAATCTCAGTTACTACCATAATTCTTCCTCTAGAAAAAACCAATCTTGTGCTAAATTTAAATCTCTTTCTGCTCTAACAATAGCTCCTTCTTTTAATTGTTGCTTGAGGTAGTTTCTCTGTTGTTCCATAATATATAATTTAATCGCTTCATTAATTAAATTATTATATTCTTTTTCAGGATAATCACTACTCGCCAACCATCGATCGAGAAGTTGCATGGTATCTTCAGGGAGAGTTATCTGAAGTTGTCTGGCCATTTTGTCTTTCCTAACTATATCTAGATAATAACAATTATAAACCCCCAGAGCAATTTTAGTTCCTATCGGGATAAATTCTCGGGGCTGCTGCGATTAATTTTTGGGTGTAGGGGTGTTGGGGATGGCTAAAAATTTGTTCAGTGTCACCCATTTCAACTATTTTACCCGCAGTCATCACCGCAATTCGATCGCAGAGGAATCTCGCTAACCAAAGATCATGAGTTATAAATAAATAAGTTAGATTAAATAACTTTTGTAACTCTAACATTAACTCTAAAACCTGTGTCTGGACACTCGCATCGAGCATACTAACCGGTTCATCACAAATAACTAATTCTGGACGAGTAATTAAAGCGCGAGCAATGGCTACCCTTTGCTGTTGTCCTCCCGATAACTCTCTAGGATAGCGTCGATAAAATTCCTCTACCGGTGTTAACCCGACTCGATCTAACATTTCTAAAACCTGTTTTTTAGCCGTTTCTAGATTAACTTTTTGATGGATAAAAAGCGGATCGGCAATACTTTCTCCCACCGTCATTAGAGGATTGAGACAAGCGAGGGGATCCTGAAAAATCATCTGCATTAAGCGCCGTTTTGGACGCATTTTTTCCCCCGACAAAGGGGTTAAATCTTCTCCTAAAAATTCCACTTTTCCCCCAGTGGGTTTAATTAACTGTAATAGGGTTCTCGATAGGGTACTTTTCCCACACCCCGACTCCCCAACTAAACCGAAAATTTCCCCTCGATACAGTTCAAAATTGACTTCATCTACCGCTTTAATAAATTTCTTTTCTTTTTTGAAAAAACTATCTAAAAAGTTACCTTCTAGGCTATAATACTGTTTTAAATTATCCACCTTTAACACCGTTTCCTTGCCTTGAATTGCCGTTGATTTTTCCTCCCGTAACTGTAGGTGTAAAGCGGCAGTCAAAAGAGAACGAGTGTAGGGGTGTTGAGGCGCTTTAAAAACTGTTTTTACCAATCCCGATTCGACAATTTTGCCCCCCTTCATCACCGCTAATCGATCGCAATATTCTCCCACCATCGCTAAATCATGGGAAATTAACAATAATCCCATCTGTTCCTCGCTACATAAACGCTTTAATTCCCGGAGAATTTCCGCCGAAACTGTCACATCTAAACTGGTGGTAGGTTCATCGGCAATAATTAACTTAGGGTTTAATAATAAAGCTAAAGCAATGGCCACTCTTTGCCGCATTCCCCCACTAAATTCGTGAGGATATTGGGACCAACGATTAGCAGGAATTTTCACTTTTTCTAGGACAGTACAAGCTTGACTTTTAGCTTGACGATAGGTTAAATTTCCTCGATGAGCTTGCAAAGTTTCCACACAATGATCGCCAATAGTCATCAGCGGATCCAGTCGCGTCATCGGATCTTGAAAGACTAATCCCACCGCTTCCCCGCGAAACTTTTCTAACTGTTTGCTAGATAAAGATAAAAGCGATCGCCCTTCAAAGATAATCTCACCTTCCACGTGAGTGCGATTGGGTAATAACCTTAAAATAGCCTTACCGATGGTCGATTTTCCACAACCAGATTCACCCACTAATCCCAAAGTTTCCCCTTTGCCTATACTAAAAGATACCCCATCGATCGCCCAAGAGGGAGAACTTAATTCTGTCGGGTAGGCAATTTTTAGGTCTTTAATTTCCAACATGACGCGATCGGTAACGATAAAAGTTAGGACTTAGGGTCAAGTATGCCACACAAACGGCGATCGAGCATTTAATCACTAATCGACAACTTCCCCTAACAAAACCCGACAATACCCCTTTAAAGTCGCCACTCGATCGCTAATTATCTGTAAACGTTTCTCCCGTCCTTGTCGCGCTGAGGCCAAAAATAACCAGTCCGTCTCCAGCAATCGCCAGGATCGATATAGTTCCGTCTGGACCGCGCGCCAACGATTAGCCACCTCTGGGCTTAAATTGTCATCATTTAGTGACAATATCTCCCCTTCTAGACAGGTTTGTAAAGCTTGAAAAGATTGTAACCCCGTGGAAGCCTCCCCATCCAGAAGGGCAAGACTGAAATCCTCCAGTTTTCTTAACAAAGATTTGTAGGCTTGATGGTAATTTGTCGGTAGCATCCAATACAAAGCGCGTTAGAATTTGTTACATAAGATTAACGATTTGCCATCACGGTTGCAAGTCCTCCTCCCGAGCAGAGACAAAAACTTAAAAGAATCCCGCCCTTTTCGCCGATCGATCCGATTCCAGTGTTAGAGAGTTAAGCAATCTGGCATCCCTTCGGCCTAATAATTTTCTAGTTATCCGTCTCCCCCCCCTCTCGTCCCTATTATCCCCCCGATCTAACCATGAACGCCATCACTGCCATCCAACCAGAAACCCTCACCGTCCTTCCCCGGGCCACGGAACCGAAAAAAGCGTTAGTTTTACCCGATTGGCTGAAAGAATGCCTAATTACCTACGAAAACGACCCCCAGAATCCCGATATCGATTTAATCTGCAAGGCTTTTAATTTCGCCCACAAACTCCACGAGGGCCAGTATCGCAAATCCGGGGAACCCTATATCGCCCATCCTATAGCCGTAGCGGGATTACTGCGGGATCTGGGGGGTGATGGGGCAATGATCGCGGCCGGATTCCTTCACGATGTGGTGGAAGATACGGAAGTCACCCCCGAAGAAATCGAGGCTAGATTCGGTGTTGGGGTGCGTAATTTGGTGGAAGCGGTGACAAAACTCTCCAAATTCAACTTTTCTAGCAAAACTGAACGGCAAGCGGAGAATTTTCGCCGAATGTTCCTGGCGATGGCTCAAGATATCCGCGTCATCGTGGTCAAATTAGCCGATCGCCTGCACAATATGCAAACCCTCGAACACCTCACCCCGCAACAGCAGCAACGCATCGCCCTCGAAACTAGAGAAATCTTTGCTCCCTTGGCTAACCGTTTAGGGATTGGCAGATTTAAATGGGAATTAGAGGATTTATGCTTTAAATACCTCGAACCCGATGCTTATCGCACTGTGCAGTTATTAGTATCGGAAAAACGTATCGATCGAGAGGCCCGCATCGAAACCGTCACTAACACATTGCGGGAAAAATTGCAAGAAATTGGCATAAAAGTTCTTGATTTACAGGGTCGCCCCAAACATCTCTACGGCATCTATCATAAAATGCACAATCAAGGCAAAGAATTCGAGCAGATTTATGATATAGCCGCCGTCCGCATTATCGTCGAAACCAAAGAGGAATGTTATCGTTGTTTAGCCGTAGTTCACGACCAATTTACTCCGATTCCTAACCGTTTTAAAGACTATATCGGTTTACCAAAAGCTAACCGTTATCAATCCCTCCATACCACCGTTGTTGGTTTAAATGCCCGTCCCCTAGAAGTGCAGATTCGCACCCTAGAAATGCACCATGTTGCTGAATACGGGATTGCAGCCCATTGGAAGTATAAAGAAACCGGTTCTAGTCAAACAACTTTAACCGCTGCCGATGAAAAATTCTCTTGGCTGCGTAATCTTCTCGACTGGCAAAAAGACCTGAAAGATGGCCAAGAATACATGGATGGTCTGAAAAATAATTTCTTTGAAGAAGATATCTATGTTTTCACCCCCAAAGGTGATGTGGTGGCCCTCGCCCAAGGTGCGACACCGGTAGATTTTGCCTATCATATTCATAGCGAAGTAGGTAATCAGATGAAAGGGGCAAGAATTAATGGTAAATGGTCAGTTCTTGATGCTCCCTTGCAAAATGGTGATCTGGTGGAAATTCTCACCAGCAAGCATAGTCACCCTAGTTTAGATTGGTTAAATTTTGTCGTTACTCCTAGCGCCAGAAATCGCATCCGGCAATGGTACAAAAAATCGCGACGAGAAGAAAATATTAGCCGAGGTCGTGATTTATTAGAGAAAGAATTGGGTAAAACTGGCTTCGATGCCCTGCTGAAATCAGAACGAATGCAATCGGTGGCTAAACAGTGCAATTATGTGGCAGTAGATGATTTATTGGCGGCCTTAGGTTACGGCGAAGTTACCCTAAAAAATGTGGTTAATCGTCTGCAAGAAACAGTTAAAAATCAACAGGAAATTTTAACGGTCAAAAATCCGCCCGATGTCCTGACTGATTCCCAATTGATTCTACCACCTTCTCCCGTTCAAAGGGCTTTACCCGTTAGTAAATCACCGATCGCCGGTGTGGAGGGATTAGTCTATCGTTTGG
The DNA here is from genome assembly GCA_002282935.1 of Microcystis sp. LSC13-02. GTDB lineage: Bacteria > Cyanobacteriota > Cyanobacteriia > Cyanobacteriales > Microcystaceae > Microcystis. The sequence continues at coordinate 8,301 of MTBT01000067.1, forward strand.
CCGGTTGTTGTTGTCCTTTACCCGGAGAAAATATTACCGGTATAGTTGCCCATGCGGGGGAAGGCATTGTTATTCACCGTCAGGGCTGCTCGAATGTGGAAAAAGCCGAAGCTGAACGCTTAATTCCTGTTAGTTGGAACCCTATAGATGACCAGGGACGTTATCAAACTTATCCGGTAAATATTCAGATTGAAGTGATCGATCGCGTCGGGGTTTTAAAAGATATTCTCTCTCGTTTAAGTGACCAAAATATTAACGTTCGCAATGCCGGAGTTAAGACTAATTTCGGTAAACCCGCTTTAATTTCCCTGAAAATTGAAGTAAAAGACCTGCAACAATTTGAACGCTGTGTTAGTCAAATTAAGCTGATGATCGATGTTTTAAACGTTCGTCGCATCAGTCAGGTAAAAAGCGATCGAGAGTAGGTTAAACCTAAAATTTCTACTCATATCCCCCAAACCCCGGAGCGCCTTTGCTTTTGAATTGGCACTTTTTGTCACCGAACAACGTAGGATCGATAATTAATCTGAGTGCGAAAATCCCTATGTTATTATCCCTACTGTCAGTCATCAGTTTTCTGATTAGTTTTCTGGTGGTTGCCCTGATTAAACAACGTTTTAGTCAACAATTGTTAGATATTCCCAATGAGCGTAGCAGCCATAGTCAACCCACACCTAGGGGGGGTGGACTCGGTTTTGTTGTCGCTTTTGCTCTGACCAGCGGCCTCAGTTATTTTCTCCTTCCTCCTTCCCTACCTCTCATTCCCCTGTGGTTGTCCCTGACTCCTTTAATTATTATCGGCCTTCTCGATGATCGTCGCAGTATTCCCTCTAGTATTCGCTATTTAGTGCAGTTATCCTCCGCTAGTGTTGCGGTCACTTTTTTCGGTGCTTTTCCCCAATCGTGGCTATCAGATTTGGGTTTTGTCGGCAAAATTTTGGCTATTATTCTCACAATTATCGGCCTGACCGCGATCATTAATTTTTATAATTTTATGGATGGTCTCGATGGCTTGGTGGCTGGCTGTACGGCGGTACAATTAGGATTTCTCGCTCTCTATTTTCAGCAACCAATTTTATGGCTTTTAGTGGCAGCTTTAGGCGGTTTTCTCCTCTGGAATTGGTCGCCAGCGAAAATTTTTATGGGTGATGTGGGTAGCACCAGTTTAGGGGCAATTGTCGCTATGGTTTTACTTAATAACCAGGGCAATCAAAGTCAAGCTTGGTCAGCTTTAACTATCACTTTACCTCTGATTGGTGATGCTATTTATACCCTTATTTGTCGATTAATAAGAAAGGAAAATATCTTCCAAGCTCACCGCAGTCACCTTTATCAAAGATTACAAAAGTCTGGCTGGTCTCATCCACAAGTAGCGATTATTTATATGGGGATAACTCTCCTGATTGCTCTGAGTATTAACTACTTAGGAATCCTAGGAGCATGGCTGAGTTTACCTCTGATTCTAGGATTAATTGTTCTCGGAGAAATTTATCTGAACAGGAAAGTTAGCGAGCATAATTTATCAGTGACAAGAAAAGAATAAATTTTTTTTGCTATGGACTGAGGGGTTAGTCAAACCTAGAAAATGTTATGCTAAATCCTGTTTAAAAATTATAGGGATCGGGGGGTAAGGAGCAGAAGTAATTACTCAAATAGTTATTGGCGAAAGTCGTTTCTTTCACTCAAAAACCGATGGTTTTAATCTCTGGCAAAAACAGAGCTATTTACCTATTATCCCTACTAACCAAGAGAAAAGAAAAAATTAATATTTATCGGATCAGGTTAGCTGATATGATTAGGGAGATGACTATCATTTCAAGGTCAATGAGCGCAAGAACGTTATTCGATAAAGTCTGGGACGCACACACGGTTAAGATTCTTCCCAGTGGACAGACACAATTATTTATCGGACTGCATCTAGTCCATGAAGTCACCAGTCCGCAAGCTTTTTCGATGCTAAAAGAAAGGGGTTTAAAAGTATTATTTCCAGGACGGACTATTGCCACCGTCGATCACATCGTCCCCACCGAAAATCAGGCGCGTCCTTTCCTTGACGATTTGGCCGAGGAAATGATCCGGGCGATCGAAACTAATGTTCAAACCAATGATATTCCTTTCTACGGCATCGGTTCCGGCAATCAGGGCATAGTTCATGTGATCGCTCCCGAACAGGGTCTAACCCAACCCGGGATGACGATCGCCTGTGGTGACTCCCACACCTCCACCCACGGCGCTTTTGGGGCGATCGCTTTTGGTATCGGAACTTCCCAAGTGCGCGATGTTCTTGCTACCCAAACCCTATCCCTATCGAAATTAAAAGTGCGTCGAGTGGAGGTAAACGGCGATTTAAACCCCGGGGTCTATGCTAAAGATGTAATTCTCCATATTATTCGTCAATTGGGCGTTAAAGGCGGTGTTGGTTACGCCTATGAGTACGCTGGCAGTACAATTGAACGGATGTTCATGGAAGAAAGAATGACGATTTGTAACATGGCGATCGAAGGTGGGGCCCGATGTGGTTATATCAACCCCGATCAGATCACCTACGATTACCTCAAAGGTCGTGATTTTGCGCCTAAAGACTGGGAAAGTGCGGTTAATTGGTGGGAAAGCATTAAAAGCGATGCCGATGCGGTTTATGACGATGTAGTGGTCTTCGATGCCGGTGAAATCGAACCCACAGTTACTTGGGGGATTACTCCGGGCCAAGGAATCGGGGTTAACGAAGTCATTCCCACTCCCGAAAGTTTACCGGCCAGTGAAAGAGCGATCGCAGAGGAAGCCTATCAATACATGAAACTCACCCCCGGCACCCCGATTAAAGGCACAAAAATCGATGTCTGCTTCGTCGGTAGCTGTACTAACGGCCGGATCAGTGATCTGCGCGAAGCGGCCAAATTTGCCCAAGGTCATCGTGTTGCCCCCAATGTGAAAGCTTTTATCGTCCCCGGTTCCGAAAGAGTCAAAAAACAGGCGGAAGCGGAAGGATTAGACCAAATTTTCCTAGCATCGGGCTTTGAATGGCGCGAGGCGGGCTGTTCCATGTGTTTAGCCATGAATCCCGATAAATTGCAGGGAGATCAGATCAGCGCCTCCTCCTCCAATCGTAACTTTAAAGGTCGTCAAGGTTCCGCTTCCGGGCGTACTTTGTTGATGAGTCCGGCGATGGTGGTAGCGGCAGCGATTAAAGGGGAAGTCACCGATCCAAGGGAGTTGTTACAGCAGTGATCTCAATGGTGAGATAGGAGGCAGGAGGCAGGAGATTATTTTTATTTATTCTCCCCACACCCCACTTCCCCACACCCCACACCCCACACCCCACACCCTTCTCCCTTCTATACAATAATTACTCGCAACCAGAAATACCTTGGTTTCCTATCATACTTTGTGCTTTTTGTCAAAAAAACTTTTTTTTTGCAATAAAACTACATAAAAAAAAGATCATCGTTGTGGGTGAAATTGACTGATTTAGCCGTTTTAATTAGGATCACCTTCTAGGTGTGGCAAGGGTTTCAACCATTGCTGCCCAAAAAAGCACAGAATAACCCACTATGAAATTCTATCAAATCGCTGTAACCATCATAACATCGTTGTTAAATAAAAATCTTTCTCAATTAATTCTTAAGAATTTATAAATATTGCGGAATGTTAATTTATAGGGATTTAGGAGTTTAGGGGTTTAGCGAAATTTCAGCCAAATGCTTCACTTCCCCACTTCCCCACTTCCCCACCTCCCCAATTCCCCACCTCCCCACTTCCCCACCTCCCCAATTCATAATTAATAATTCATAATTCCCACTCTATTTTAATTTGACTGCCATAATTGCCAAGCTTTAACGAGATTTCCCCCCATCAAGGCAGCCACTGCATTTAAAGTCTTAATTTCCTCACTATCGGGATTTAATTGTCTAGCTTTATCTAAGACTTTTTGGGCTGCTTGCGGTTGCCAATCGTAGAGATAAATAAAACCTTGATAAGCATAATGATAGGGATTATGGGGGTCAATTTTAATCATTTCCTCGGTGGCTTTTATTGCCCCTGCCACATCCTGTTGTAGTACCTTAGAAATTGCTAATCCGTAGGCTAAAGATAATTTATCGGGGGGATTTTGTTGCTGTAAACGATAGGAAAAAGCCTTGTCTGCTTGCAGCACATAATCCTGAATAGAATCGTATTGATTGATACGATTAGTTAACTCAAAAATTGGTTCAATACCCTTTAATCCTTGACCAATATTAGCAGACTTTAAGCGCAATTGGGTCACTAAATCTAATTCGGGCGTTGCTAACTTGGAGACTTGAGGCTCGATGGTAATTTGAGCATTAGTTTTAATCGGATAGGTTTCCCCGGTTTCCCGATTGAGATAGACAGCAGATAAGCGATAAACTCCGGGGGTTGCTGCCGACTGCATGGCGGTTTTTTCAGTAACTTCAAAACCCTTTTGTTGCTCTTCTGGAGTTAATTTTTCTGCCATTAATTCCCCCATAGCAATAGCGTGATCGTGCATCCAATAATCCTTACCGTTCACTTCTTGCCAGGTTAAAATCACTATCCCTGACTTTAATTGTTGCCAGTCTCCTGCCCATTTGTAAACCACGGGAATGGGTTGATTAGGAGAAGCTTTTTCGGCAATGGCAATCTCTCTTAATTCCACCTGTTTTGGCGCAGTTTCAATGGGTTTAACCGTGACGGAGGGGTCTATTTTACGGTGTAGAGAAAGGGTACTATCATCCGGTAGCTGCCAAGTTTTCTCCACTTGGAAATCTGGCCCGGTGGCGACTCGATTAACAATTTTTTTCTGGACATCGGGGACAGAACCCTGTTCACCAGTTTTAGTTAAAAACCAATCTAAAGAATTGACATCCTTTTCGATATCTTCTTCCCGAACTCCCACCTGTCTGCCGGCAACCTGTGAATTATTTTTACCACCGTAGAAAGAGAAAGTATGTTGATTTAATTCGGGGGTGGAAGGTAAAACCCCTAGAGTGCTGCGAAGATAGGGAGAATCGGCTAGAATCTCTTTAACTACTTCTTCCTGTTGCCAGCCGGTTTTTAAATAGGGATGGTGTTGTAATTCGGGACTGAAAACGTTAGTAATTAGCTCTCCCCCCAAGGGGAATAAATTTAAGCTGGTGAGCATAGCGGCAATAGTTATCGTTCCCCAACGGATACTGGGGGCAAAACGACCGCGCCAAGATAATAAACCAACGGATAAAATTAAGGATAAAGTCGGTAAAAGCGGCAAGATATAACGAGCATCTTTATTGATATTGAGGGATGATAATAGATATCCCCCCAGCAGAAAAACTCCTAACCAAATCCACACAGGACGATTAACCTTATCTTCGGTTTTTCTATGACGCAAGGAGATTAATAATCCCACCAGGGGAACTAATAACAACACCCAAGAAAGAAAATAGGGTAAAACTTGGGCGTAAAATGTCCATGCGTCTGGACTGGTAAGAGGGGGATCTCCCTCCAAAATCGCCGAATCTACCGTGGCACGTTTGCCCGCAGTTAACATTAATAACCAATTCGTCCGATACCAGGGAAAGATTAACAATGCTGCCGTCAAAAAACTGAGCATTAATTGCGCTAGATTGCCCCAACGTTTTCGCTGGAGATTTTCGCCCAATACCCACAAAATCGGTAAAAAGAGGAAAAATAGGGCGGTTTGTTTGACTAACATCCCTAAACCGAAAGAAATCCCGAAAGCGATCGCTTTTAGCCAGCCTTGACCACTAAATCGCCACCATGTCAAGCAGAAGTAAGAAAACGTTACAATTGCCGCTAAGGGAAAATCTAAGAGATATTCGAGGCGATAATAGTATAAACCCGGGAGAAATTGACAGATTAAGACCGCCCATAAAGCCACAGTCCCATTAAAGAGGATAATTCCCAATCCGTACACAGAAAAGAGCAGTAGGGCGCTATAGATAGCCATTACCCACATACCCGCGTCAAGACTAATACCAAAGAGATTAAAGAAGGGAATCGTTAAAAGATAGGTTAAAGGGGGAATTTTCGGGGACATTAGCCATAAACTGCGCCACCAATCCCCGTCAAACCAGCGCGGATTTTGGAAAGCTTGGGTATAGATAATCCCACCGTTGAGATAATCAGCCTGATCCCAAGCAGGAATGGTATGATCGAGACTAAACCAGAATCTATCGACTAATATCCCCAATATCCAAATAATAGTGACAATAATTAATCCCTGTCTCCCATCTAGCGATCGTTTCAAAATCACTTCTCCCTACTGCAACTCTCAATTATTCTGCCACGCTCTCAAGTGACCCTGAAAAAATCGCCAGCGAGAAACACCAGATCGATCGGGTAAAATAAAGATTTAGTGAAAAATTGTAACAGGAACTTGACAAATGCGAGTGGTGATCGTTGGTGCAGGATTAGCGGGAATGGCAACAGCTATCGATCTGGTCGATGCGGGCTGTACAGTAGAAATCTTAGAATCTCGTCCCTTTGTCGGGGGAAAAGTCGGTAGTTGGGTAGATGCGGACGGTAATCACATCGAGATGGGCTTGCACGTCTTTTTTGGTTGTTACTATAATCTTTTTGAGTTAATGAAAAAAGTGGGCGCTTTTCAATCCCTACTGCTCAAAGAACACACCCACACTTTTATCAACGAAGGGGGAAAAATCGGCGAATTAGACTTCCGTTTCGCCGCAGGTGCGCCTTTTAACGGTTTAAAAGCCTTTTTTACCTCCTCCCAACTCTCAGCAGCCGATAAAATCTTTAATTCTCTGGCATTAGGTACAAGTCCCATCGTCCGCGGTCTGATAGACTTTCAAGGAGCGATGAAAACGATTCGGGATCTGGACTCGATTAGCTTTGCCGATTGGTTTCGTAGCCATGGCGGTAATGAAGGCAGTTTAAAAAAAATGTGGAATCCGATCGCCTATGCGTTAGGATTTATCGATACGGAAAATATCTCGGCCCGTTGTATGCTGACGATTTTCCAATTTTTTGCCGCTAAAACCGAAGCTTCCGTCCTGCGGATGTTGGAAGGTTCCCCCCACGAATACCTACATAAACCGATTATTAACTATCTGGAAGCCCGGGGCACCAAAATCTCTACCCGTCGTCAAGTGCGGGAAATTCTCTATTCTGGAGAGGGCGAAAATCTGCAAGTTAATGGCATGATCGTCGCTAACGGAGAAACCACAGAAACTATCACCGCAGATGCCTATGTTTGCGCTGGTGATGTCCCCGGTATTCAGCGTCTTATTCCCCAAGATTGGCGAAAAATACCGATTTTTGACAATATTTTCCGACTAGAAGCCGTCCCCGTCGCTACGGTACAATTGCGTTTTGACGGTTGGGTGACGGAATTAAATGATGCCGAAAAACGGCGACAACTGCAAAAAGCGGTGGGAATTGACAATCTTTTGTACACCCACCAAGCGGATTTTTCCTGTTTTGCAGATCTTGCTCTCACCAGTCCTAGGGATTATTATCGCCCCGGAGAAGGTTCTTTATTACAGTTAGTTTTAACCCCTGGGGATCCTTTTATTAAAGCTAAAAATGAAGATATCGCCCAGCACGTTTTAGCGCAAGTCCATCAGTTATTTCCCTCCTCGCGGGAGTTAAATATGACTTGGTTTAGTGTGGTGAAATTAGCACAAAGTCTCTATCGGGAAGCACCGGGGATGGATGTCTATCGTCCCTCGCAAGCGACTCCTATTGCTAACTTTTTCCTTGCCGGTAGTTATACCCAACAGGATTACATTGATAGCATGGAAGGAGCCACTTTATCGGGTAAACAGGCAGCCAAAGCGATCTTACAACAGGCCGAGCGCTGGAAATCTTTAGCCACGGTTTGAGCAAACAGCCAGCAATCTCCTCTCTTGAGAAGGGATTGCCTCTCAGGGCAAGCTATACAAAAAAGACCGATCGAGCTAGACTCGTAAAAAGATAACTCCATCTAGAAAGCTTACCCTAGACTGGAAAGAACGTCGGAAAAATCTCGTCAGAAATAGGAGTCAATCGAGTTTATGCCAGAGCTTGCTGTACCATTAGAGCTTGATTTCACTAGCGAAACCTATAAATCAGCCTATAGTCGCATTAATGCCATCGTTATTGAAGGCGAATACGAGGCCAATAGCAATTATATTCAATTAGCAGACATCCTCGCCGATAACAAAGAAGAGTTACACCGTTTGGCAAAAATGGAAAACCGTCACATGAAAGGTTTTCAAGCTTGCGGCCAAAATTTGAAAATCACTCCTGATATGGATTATGCCAAAGAATTCTTTTCCTCTCTGCACAATAACTTCCAAATTGCCTACGCAGAAGGTAAAATCGTTACCTGTTTATTGATCCAATCTTTGATTATCGAAGCTTTTGCGATCGCTGCCTATAATATTTATATTCCTGTTGCTGATCCTTTTGCCCGTAAAATTACTGAAGGCGTAGTTAAAGACGAATATTTACATCTCAATTTTGGCGAAGAATGGCTAAAAGCGAACTTTGAAACCGCTAAAGAGGAATTAGAAGCCGCAAATCGCGCTAATCTGCCCATTGTCTGGAGAATGCTCAATCAAGTCGAGGATGATGCTCGCGTCCTCGGTATGGAAAAAGAGGCCCTCGTGGAAGACTTTATGATTAGCTACGGGGAAGCTTTAAGCAATATTGGTTTCAGCACCCGTGATATTATGCGAATGTCTGCCTACGGATTAACTGCCGTCTAAAGCTTGCGCGTCTAGATTTCTTTTTTTCGCCCTGCTGCCGCTCAACACAGAGCGGCACTTTTGTGTAATATATTTAAGAGTCTTAACGATTTCTTAGCAATATCCTAATTTTTATCTAGTGCCATCTAGTCTAACGAAAGAACAATCAATGTTTGGTCTTATAGGTCATCTTACCAGTTTAGAACACGCCCAATCGGTCGCCGACGATCTAGGTTATCCTGAATATGCTAACCAGGGATTAGATTTTTGGTGTGCTGCCCCCCCGCAAATTGTCGATGATTTTCATGTCACCAGCATCACGGGGCAAACCATCAGAGGCAAATATATCGAATCCTGTTTTTTACCGGAGATGTTGTCGAATCGTTGGGTAAAGTCTGCTATTCGTAAGGTGCTAAATGCCATGGCACTCGCTCAAAAAAGTGATATCAACATCACCGCACTCGGTGGTTTTTCTTCAATTATTTTCGAGGAATTTAATCTCAAAGATAATCGACAGGTGCGGAATATCGAGCTAGATTTTGGCCGTTTTACCACCGGTAATACCCACACCGCTTACGTCATCTGCACTCAGGTGGAAACCCTCGCTGAAAAAATGGGCATCGATTTAGCTCAATCTACCGTTGTGGTTTGCGGGGCAACCGGAGATATCGGCAGCGCCGTTTGTCGTTGGTTAAATGAAAAAACCAATACAAAAGAACTAATTTATGTGGCACGCAATCAAGAGCGTTTACAATCTCTCCAAGAGGAGTTAGCACGCGGTAAAATTCTCCCCCTAGAGGAGGCTTTACCCCTGGCTGATATCATCGTTTGGGTGGCTAGTATGCCTAAAGGGGTGGAAATTGATCTAGATAAACTCAAGCGCCCCTGCATTATTATTGATGGTGGTTATCCGAAAAATTTAGGCATGGTATTAAATGCCCCCGATATTTCGGTGATTAAGGGCGGCATTGTCGAGCATTCCCTCGATATTGACTGGAAAATTATGAAAATTGTCAATATGGATATTCCCTCTCGTCAAATGTTTGCCTGTTTTGCTGAGGCGATTTTATTAGAGTTGGAGGGTTGGCAAACTAATTTTTCCTGGGGACGCAATCAAATTACCGTCCCTAAAATGGAACAAATCGGCGCAGCTTCCCGCAAACACGGTTTTCAACCTTTGTTATTTTAACTAATATCCCCAACCCCCCACCGACCACGGAATCAGAAGTTTCAGGCGACAAATAATTAGGAGTGAGCGCTTGACTTTGGCGGCGGCTTGGGTTATAATTGTCTTATAATGGGATGGTTGTGTTCAAATTTTGAAGCTCAGATTACCATTATGAATAAACTCTTTTAAAAATATTATCCCAAAATCTGCCGACAAAAGCAAGCAAAATTTTGCCATCAATTGTTAAGTTTTGTTAAGAAAAATAACAATAGTGGCAAGGGATAGGACTCCCTTCGCTGATCAGAGGGCTTTTGGGGGAATTATAGAGATGTGGGCCTGATTTTTAGCTTTCTAGCAAAGACGACAAAACCACTAAACTCTATGAAAACTTGGTTAGAAGAACGCGGTATTTTACCCGCTTACGGTGGTGGGGTAATCATTGGCATTACCCTCTGTTTTTTCGGAGCTGCGATCAATACCATGGCGGGATGGTTGTATGCTATCTGTGGCACGACGAGCGCTGTTTTAATTTTATCGATAATTTTACCCCGTCGTTCCCTTCTTCCCCTGAAAGTGCGTCGTCTTGCCATTGTACCCGTGAGTGCGGGAGACGATCTTAGTATTAGCCTAGAGATAGAAAATACGAGCAATCAGCCGATAAATCTGTTAGAAGTGACAGATATCCTGCCTATAGTTCTCGATCAGCCAAAAATAACCCCAATAGAAGCGATTGCCTCCAAAAGTTGCCATCGTTGGACTTATTATTTACCCACCAGCAAACGGGGTGTTTATCAATGGCAAGAAGTACAATTAAGAACAGCAGCCCCTCTCGGTTTATTTTGGTGTCGTCGTTGTCATCAAGCAGCGGCTAAAGCTTTAGTTTATCCCCAAATTTTACCCTTACAACAATGTCCCCTGATCGATTCCCTCGGTCAAGAGATGGAACAAAAATTAGAAAATAATCGCTATTATCAAAGGGCTAATCAAGGACTTACCCGTAACCTGAGACAATATCGCTACGGTGATTCTACCCGTTTAATTCACTGGAAAACTAGCGCCCGTTTGGGAGAATTTCAAATTCGGGAATTAGAAGTGTTAACGGGAGGACAGGAAGTGATTATCTGTCTCGATACCCTCTGTGATTGGCAAGAAGACAGTTTTGAACGGGCGATTATTGCCGCTGCTTCCCTCTATTTTTATGCCCATCGTCGGCAATTAAATGTGAAACTCTGGACGGGTGAAACGGGTTTAATTCAGGGGGAGAGGAGCATTTTAGAAACTTTAGCTGGTATAGAGGCAAAAGCTAGTCAAAAAAATGCTAATCTGCCTAATTTACCTGTAATTTGGTTGACAAGTAACTTCAATTCCATCGAACAACTCACCCCCGGCAGCCGTTGGTTATTTTTCCTCGCTGCCGATTCTAGGGAGAGTCCTTCACTCTTAGTCCGACAGTTTAGCGGATTGGCGATCGAACCGGAAACTTCTCTACAACAACAATTGCAAAAACCCCCTCGTTGAGGAAATTTCCGTTCACAGTCTAGATTGAGAGGAGATTCTCCGGAAAAAAATGCCCGTATCCCCGAAAAAGATGTTATGATAAAAAAGACTCGGACTCATGCGATCGCAACGCCTTAACCTTGTCAGGACCGGAAGGTAGCAGCAATACGGGATGCTTGTGACTGGCGTGATCTCCGGGTCTTTTTGTTGCCTGTGACGGTCGCTGTTGTGAACGCTTTCAAAACTTTTCGATCGGTTACTGCCGAGACTCGTCGTCAACTACTCTTCCTCTTCGTCACGGCGCTGTTTTTCTGGACAAGTATCACCACTCTTGTCCCCACTCTCCCCACCTATATTAAATCCCTAGGCGGTAGCAAACAAGATATAGGTTTTGTCATGGGGGCCTTTGCCATCGGTTTAATTGTATCGCGCAGTTGGTTAGGCAATCTAGTCGATCGCCGCAGTCGCAAATTAGTGGTTTTATTTGGAACTATTGTCGCCGCTACCGCACCCCTCGGTTATCTATTTTTTCGCGATCTTTCCTCTTTATTCGTCGTTCGCGCCTACCATGGTCTCAGTATCGCCGCTTTTACCACCGGTTACAGTACCCTAGTGGTGGATTTTTCGCCGGTTCGTCAACGGGGAGAGATAATTGGTTATATGAGCTTAACTGCACCCATAGGCATGGGAATTGGTCCAGCTTTAGGCAGTTATCTCTACGAATCGATCGGTTATGACGGTTTATTTCTAGTTTCCGCCACTTCAGGAGCGATCGCCTTTCTCTTGGGTTTCTCCATTCAAGAACCGGACTTCAAGAAAAAATTAGCCCAAATGAAGGCAGAAAATCAGACAATTGAGCGCAGTTTTTGGGCATTATGTCAAGAGCGGGCTTTTTTAGTCCCTACCTTAGTTTTTCTATTGGTCGGTACTTTATTCGGCGGTTTAGTCGCTTTTTTACCCCTGTTTCTCCTCGAAAATCAGATCCCTTTCAGTGCCGGTCTATTCTACAGTTATGCGGCACTATCGGGCGTAATCGGACGGATTTTGTCGGGAGGAGCCAGTGATCGCTATGGACGGGGTTTATTCATCACTATTAGCGTTTTTTGCTATGGTTTATCCATGTTGGTTCTATCTTCTGCCCGATCTTCCTCCGCTTTAATTTTAGCCGCTATCCTCGAAGGTACGGGAGGGGGGATTTTATTCCCTATGTTACTGGCTTTAATCTCCGATCGCTCTGGGCCCCAAGAACGCGGCCGGGCCTATTCTATCTGTATCGGCGGTTTTGATGTGGGAACAGCCTTAGCCGGTCCAATTCTGGGGGTTTTAGCAATTTCCTACGAAACTATGTTTAGTTTATCGTCAGGATTAGCTGTTATCGCTCTCTTTCTCTTTTTTACTCTCTCTAACCCCACTATATTCCATTCTTTTCTCTTCGCTTTCGGTTTAGAAAAAGATCGTTATGCTCTGCGCGGACAAGTACAATAAAGCTTACTGAAAAAGTTTTTCCTAGGGGCAGGGTTATTTAATAGGTTTGAGGTGGAAAATTATCGGGAATATCTAATTCAAATACTTGGTCATGAATCCGAGCCACATAAAGCCCTTCTTGCAGAATTTTTTCCCGTAATTCCGGGGATAAATCAACGGCTGCTAATATGCCATAGAGTTTTTTATCTTTGTGTTCAGGAAAAAAGCGGCGAAACCGCTGCAAAATACTTTTTAATTGAGTAATATCTTCCTGTCTAGCATGACTTTTAACCTCAACGATATAAGCGGTATTTAGCTCACCATTGGTATAGGCAAGAACATCAATTTCTAGGTGTTGTCCTTCTTTACTGACTCGGACACTGGGACTGATAACTTCCATACCAAAGCGTTGTCTGAGAATTGTTTCCATTGAGGGAAGGGCAAGTCCTTCGGTAAAGCTGCCGAATTTGGCACCGAGTCCCCCAATTTGTTTGCCCAGTTCTTTGAGTTGTTTGTCAGTTTCCTTGAGTTGTTGGGCGTTTTCCTTCTGTTGTTGACTGACTTCCTTGAGTTGTTTGTCAGTTTCTTTTTGAGCGGCAGTTAATTCGGCTAAGAGTCGCCATACATCTTCGGATGTGGTTGCCATAGATAATTTTTTCCTTCTGATCTGGTCTATTGCTATTTTAGCTCAAGGGATGACAAAGAGGTTCAAAGGTTGGCAGGATAAACACTCTAGCCATTTGACGGAAAACTATGGCTAATTATAACGTCAATTACTTCCCCTGATTGCTCGCATTCTCTTACTTCTCAAATTAGCGCACTAATTCTCAACCTTACCGAAATTTTGGGTTAAAGCCCCGTCCTTTTAGGACGGCTTTTTAAACTATATCTTGTTAACTTAACTTTTATTGTGCTATACTGATT
>MTBT01000068.1 GCA_002282935.1 Microcystis sp. LSC13-02
AGATTCCCTCTGGTTTGGTTGGATACGTCCTGCCAGATCAAGGAAACTCGATGAACCAAGAATCCCTCGCTTTTAGCGATGGGAGTGTCAAACGGAACCTCTCGTTTATTTGCCATGAGAAATCCGGGGGATTTATACGAGGTTCTCAAAATCCTGAAACATCTCTGTCAGCCTAGCGAGGGAGTGGAACGAACCACAAAGACACAAAGGACACAAAGATCGATCGCTTCTATGGTAAGTTAAGCTGATCACACAGAACCTAGAAGAGCTTGGATTAGAGGAGATTCAGCTAATCTAAGGATGGGCGGTTAAGAATTTTTTCGGCTTTTCTTGACTATTTCAGCCTGATTTGTCCTGACAAGCTCAAAAATACGAGAGTTTTTGTCTAGAATTGCCTGGCCTGAGAGGGGAATGATAAAGTTAGATAAGAAAATTAAAGATGGTGTGATTAAAATGAAATTTGCTGCTAGTACCTATTTTTCCCTGCTGCGTCATTGTGCCGTTCCTTTGTTGTCGATCGCTACTTTTACGCCAATTCTCTTAACTTATTTAGCCAAGGAAAAACCAGAAACCCCGCAACCGCAGGCAAATCTAGAAACTGCTGCCTCCCCTGCTCCTATTATCCCATCTCCGATCGCACCCTTAACCGCGCCATCGCCGAAACTAGCGCCCTCTCCCCAATCTTCCCCCTCGGCGCCGAAAAAATTAGCACCATCGGCCCATACTTCCCCTAATACTTCCCCTAATACTTCCCCCGCTGCCGCGGTTAAACCGGTGACTAGACAACCTTTAGTGGTTCCCGCTAATTATACGCCGCCGGCCATAGAAATTCGCGTGGCGATCAAAAGGGATGTGGCCAGTGTTTTGATTGGAGTTAACGGGCCGGCGGTGATCACAGATCGCCAAGGTCGTGGTTTAAAAACGATTGCCACTAACGAGGGTTTACCGGTCATTCCAGGTGCCAAGGGCTTAAAAATGGGCGATTTATCGCTGCCAGAGGTGATTTTTGTGCAGCCCACCAGTGCCGATGGTTTAGTTTATGTGGATGATAGTTGGTATCGGGGCAAAGTGCTGCTGGTGGCCCAAGGCGATCGCTTGTTAGTGGTCAATCATGTTAATTTAGAGGCCTATCTCTATAGTGTGGTGGGGAGTGAAATGCACTCCACCGCGCCAATGCACGCTTTAAAGGCACAAGCGATCGCCGCCCGTTCCTACGCCCTAGTACACATGATCCGCCCCGCTAATGCTTGGTTTCATCTGGGTAATAGCCAACGCTGGCAGGTATATAAAGGCATTCGCTCGGAGTATCAATCGACTCACCAAGCGGTTAATGCCACTGCTGGGCAGATTCTCAGTTATAAAGGGGGTGTAGTCGAGTCTCTTTATGCTGCCACCGATGAAATTGTCGCTTGGGCCCACGGTGGTCGCGGTATGAGTCAAACTGGGGCTTATAAATTAGCGGAAAAAGGCCTAGATTATCAACAAATTCTCGGTAATTATTATCCCGGAGTTGGTTTAGCCCGTCTAGTTCTACAAAATTAGATTGATAGGCTTTCTCGACTGAAAACTCAAATCTGATCACTGATAACTGATCACTGATCACTGAAATGCCGACCATAGCAGATTTCTAGTAACTGTATTAGAATAAACTTTCAAAATGCTATAGCAGTAAATCTCTCTATGAATAGCCCCTTTCTCGACTACCTCAACGGACCCAAACATCCCGTCCTCGTCTTTGATGGGGCGATGGGAACTTCCCTACAAAGCCAAAATCTCACGGCCGAGGACTTTGGTGGGGCAGAATACGAAGGGTGTAACGAGTATCTTGTCCATACTAAACCTAGTGCCGTAGCCAAAGTCCACGAAGCTTTTTTAGCGGTGGGTGCGGATGTGATTGAAACCGACACCTTCGGGGGAACCTCGATAGTTTTAGCCGAGTACGATTTAGCCGATCAAGCCTATTATCTCAACAAAAGCGCCGCCGAACTGGCCAAAGCTTGCGCGAATAAATACTCTACCCCCGAAAAACCCCGTTTTGTGGCGGGTTCCATGGGGCCGGGGACAAAACTGCCCACTTTGGGTCATATTGACTTTGATACGCTCAAAAATGCCTATGTGGAACAGGTAGAGGGTCTGTATGATGGCGGAGCAGATTTATTATTAGTAGAAACCTGTCAGGATGTCCTGCAAATTAAAGCGGCTTTAAATGCTATTGAAGAAGTATTTCAGAAAAAAGGTCAACGATTGCCCCTAATGGTTTCAGTGACGATGGAAACCATGGGAACGATGTTAGTAGGAACGGAAATTAACGCCGTTGTCTCTATTTTACAACCCTATAAAATCGATATTTTGGGACTTAACTGCGCCACTGGTCCCGATTTGATGAAACCCCATATTAAATATCTCTCGGAAAATTCCCCTTTTATTGTTTCTTGTATTCCTAATGCTGGTTTACCGGAAAATGTCGGCGGTCAAGCGCACTATCGCCTCACTCCCGTAGAATTAAAAATGGCTTTAATGCACTTTATCGAAGATTTGGGAGTACAAATTATCGGCGGTTGTTGTGGTACTCGTCCCGACCATATTCAAGCTTTAGCGGAACTAAGTCAGGGTTTAACTCCAAAATCTCGTCATTATCATTATGAACCCTCCGCCGCTTCTATTTATAGTACCCAACCCTATATTCAAGATAATTCTTTCCTGATTGTCGGGGAAAAATTAAACGCCAGTGGTTCTAAAAAATGTCGGGAACTTCTCAATGATGAAGACTGGGATAGTTTAGTATCTATGGCGAAAGCGCAGGTAAAAGAAGGGGCGCATATTCTGGATGTCAACGTCGATTATGTGGGCCGGGATGGGGTGCGCGATATGCACCAATTAGCCTCTCGTTTAGTTAATAATGTCACCCTACCTTTAATGTTAGATTCCACCGAATGGGAAAAAATGGAAGCGGGGTTAAAAGTAGCGGGGGGTAAATGTATCCTGAACTCTACTAACTACGAAGACGGGGAACCGCGTTTTTATCAAGTCTTGGATTTAGCGAAAAAATACGGTGCGGGGGTAGTAATTGGAACCATTGATGAAGAAGGAATGGGACGCACTGCCGAGAAAAAATTCCAGATAGCTAAACGGGCCTATTATGCGGCGATAGAATACGGAATTCCTCCCTACGAAATCTTTTTTGATCCTCTAGCTTTACCGATTTCTACCGGTATCGAAGAAGACCGAGAAAATGGCAAGGCTACTATCGAAGCAATAGGCCGAATTCGCCAAGAATTGCCAGAATGTCACATGATTTTAGGTGTGTCTAATATCTCCTTTGGCTTGAATCCAGCAGCGCGTCAGGTATTAAATTCCGTCTTCCTCAACGAAGCGATGCAGGTGGGGATGGATGGGGCAATTGTCAGTGCTAATAAAATTCTTCCTCTGGCAAAAATTGAACCAGAATATCAGCAAGTTTGTCTGGATTTAATCTATGATAATCGTCGTTTTGATGGCGATATATGTGTTTATGATCCCCTGACCAAATTAACCGAATTATTTGCGGGGAAAACTACTAAAAAAGACCCCTCTAGTAATGCTAATTTACCCGTGGAGGAACGCTTAAAACAGCATATTATTGATGGGGAAAGATTGGGACTGGAAGGTGCTTTGAATCAAGCTTTACAGGACTATCCACCCCTAGATATTATTAATATTTTCCTCCTGGATGGGATGAAGGTAGTGGGTGAGTTATTTGGTTCAGGACAAATGCAGTTACCTTTTGTTCTCCAATCTGCCCAAACTATGAAAGCAGCCGTTGCTTTTTTAGAACCATTTATGGAGAAAAAAGAGGGGGATAATAATGCCAAAGGGACTTTTATTATCGCAACAGTTAAAGGGGATGTTCACGATATCGGTAAAAATTTAGTTGATATTATCTTGACCAATAACGGCTATAAGGTGATTAATTTGGGCATTAAACAACCCGTAGAAAATATCATCGAAGCCTACAAAGAACATAAAGCCGATTGTATCGCTATGAGCGGTTTATTGGTGAAATCGACGGCTTTTATGAAGGAAAATCTGGAGGTTTTTAACGAAAAAGGAATCACCATTCCCGTTATCCTTGGCGGGGCAGCTTTAACTCCTAAATTTGTCCATGATGACTGTCAAAAAACCTACAATGGAAAGGTTATCTATGGTAAAGATGCCTTCTCTGACCTGCATTTTATGGATAAATTAATGCCCGCTAAAGCTGGGGGCCAATGGGATGATAGTAAAGGCTTTTTAGGGGAGTTTGTCGAGGGAGAAAAAACCCCGGTTGTCGCAGAAGAATTAGAGGTTAATCCCGATACTATTTTTACCGATGGCAGCGTCAACAAAGAATTAGTTATTGATACCCGTCGTTCGGAAGCGGTGGAAGTTAATATTCCCCGACCAACACCGCCCTTCTGGGGTACTAAAATATTAACAGCAGCAGAAATTCCCATCGAGGAGGTTTTCTGGTATTTGGACCTACAAGCTTTATTTGTCGGTCAATGGCAATTCCGCAAACCAAAAAGCCAACCGAAGCAGGAATACGACCAGTTTTTACAGGAAAAAGTTCATCCAATTCTGGCAGCATGGAAAGAGAAAATTGTCAAGGAAAATTTACTAAACCCCACATTAATTTATGGTTATTTTCCCTGTCAATCCTCTGGTAATTCCCTCTTAATTTACGATCCCGAATCGATACAAGCGGGCGAAAAACCCGAAAATCTGCAACCGATCGCCATTTTTGAGTTTCCTCGCCAGAAATCCGGTCGTCGTCTCTGTATTGCTGACTTTTTCGCCCCGCAGGAATCCGGTATTATCGACGTTTTCCCGATGCAAGCGGTGACAGTGGGGGAAATCGCCACGGAATACGCTAAATCTCTCTTTGATGCCAACCAATATACCGAATACCTCTATTATCACGGCATGGCTGTCCAAGCCGCCGAAGCCATGGCCGAATGGACCCACACCCGCATCCGTCGCGAGTTAGGTTTCGCACAGTTCGATCCTGATAATATCCGCGATATACTGCAACAGCGTTACCAAGGTTCTCGCTATAGTTTCGGCTATCCCGCTTGTCCCAATATTCAGGATCAATACAAGCAACTAGGTCTGTTAGGATGCGATCGCATTGGGATGTCTATGGACGAAAGCGAACAATTGTACCCAGAACAATCCACCACCGCCATTATCACCTATCACCCCACCGCTAAATACTTTAGTACCTAATCAGTGATCAGTTATCAGTGATCAGTTATCAGTTAAGCTGTTTTGAATCTAAATTGCATATTCGATTTTTCCTCCTGCCTCCTGCCCCCCTGCCGACCGCCTGATCTCAACAAGCAATTTAAACTACGAACAGCTTATCAGGTGTGAGTTTTTATCGGTAAAACCCTACACCCCACACCCCACACCCCACACCCTACCCCCACCGAAAAACTTTTTGCCGCAAACCCTAATTAGGGCAGCCATTCCAGTAAAATTCCTAGGGAGCTATCTTTACGAGCGCGGGAATTTTGGGCTTGAATATCGGCAGCTAAACGTAAATTAGAGGTAATCGCATAACCAACCGAAAGAGTAGTCAATCCCACCTCGTTAGCACCCCCTGGGGAGATAAAACTCTGACTGACGGTGATATCTGCTGCCCCCGTGCGAGAAAGGGCTAATTTGAGCTTTAATCCTAAGTTAAGCCCATCGGTGCTGTAATTTCCTGTCTGAATGTAACGATAGCCCACCATGGGAGCCAGATTGACATAATCACCCAAAGGGAGGAGATAGTATTGTAAATTTGCTCCTATTGCCGTCCTTTTGCCGTTAAAAGCCGTCTGATAATCGCCGCTTAGGGTTAAACTGGTTTGACCGAAAAACACATCTTCTACCCCCAAAATCACGCCACTGGAATTATCGCTAGAAGGAAACTGGGCATACCCTAAACGGATACGAGTGCGAAAACTAGGATCATTGCGAATTTCTTCGGCGATATCGGGTATTTTTTCTAACCAACGCTCTAAAACGGGGCTTTCTTGCCGAATTTTCGGGTCTAAGTCTAACTCCGTTTCTGCCCACACCGGACCAATCGCCCCCCATAATAAAGCAAGAGCGATCGCATTTACAGAACAGCAAGAGAGCTTATACATGATCTGCATTATACCCAAGGAGGCAGGGGACAGGAGGCAAGAGGCAAGAGAAAGAATCTGGCAATAAAGCTTTTAGCTTAACAAATTAGGTTTTAGATTCGGCCTTTGTTATCAGTTATCAGATGTGAGTTTTCAGTTCACTGATTACTGGTTACTGTTTACTTCCCACTTCCCACTCCGACACTCCCCCAAAGGTTACAATTAAAAAAGATAAGATTCCCCGTTATTCTTGAGAGGACGGGGGCAGTAGGAGTAGCAATAGTGGTTAGAATATTAAAACTTTCGCAATTAAGTAGCGCGGAACGGGCAAAACTTCAGAAAAGAGCCGAGTTAGATATTGATAACGCCCTAAAAGTCGCTCAAACGGTCATAGAAACCATCCGCGAACGGGGGGATGCCGGCGTTGTGGACTATGTGCGGCGTTTTGACTACGAAGGTGCGACGGTAGAAAATATCAAAGTCAGCGAGGCAGAATTTGAGCGGGCGTTTCATTTAATTGAACCGGAAGTAAAAACTGCCATTGAACAGGCTTTCCGGAATATTCAAGAGGTACATCGTCGCCAAATGCCGGAAGAAACACAACTGGCAGAAATTGAAACCGGTGTCTTTGCCGGCGAAAAAATCTCTCCTATCCCCAATGTGGGTTTATACGTTCCCCGGGGCCGCGGTGCTTTTCCCTCGATGATGTTAATGTTAACCATCCCGGCAATGGTGGCAGGAGTGGAAAGAGTTGTCGTTTGCACTCCCCCCGATAAACAGGGCAACGTGGAACCCGTTTCTCTGGTGGCGGCGCAGATGGCTGGAGTCAGAGAAATTTATAAATTAGGGGGCGTACAAGCGATCGCCGCTTTAGCTTTGGGAACAAAAAATATCAAAAGGGTTGACAAAATTACAGGTCCGTGCAGCGTCTATGGGGCGGCGGCCAAACGGTTACTGTTCGGCACTGTGGATGTGGGTTTGCCGGCAGGTCCGAGTGAGTCGATAGTTTTGGCCGATGAGTCCACCGATGCCCGTTTAGCGGCCTTGGATTTATTAATTGAAGCGGAACACGGGGCGGATTCGGCGGCTTTATTAGTCACCCACTGTGAAGATGTGGCGATCGCCGCTAGTGAATATGCTCAGGAATACCTGCAAAAACTCCCGGATTGGCGACGGGAATTCTGTGAGGCGGGTTTAGCCGCCTATGGGGGCATAATTTTAACCGATAGTTTGCAGCAATCCCTCGATTTTGTCAATGAGTACGCCCCGGAACATCTAGAGGTTTTAGTTAGTAATCCTTTTGCCATTCTGGGCAAGATTAAAAATGCTGGCGAAATTCTCCTGGGAAATCATACTCCTTCCTCTATGGCTACCTACGCCATCGGAGTCAATGCTGTGCTGCCCACAGGAAGTTTTGCCCGTTCCTATTCGGCGGTTTCGGTTTATGATTTTCTGAAGCGCTCCACTTTGGCTTATGTCACCCCTGAAGGCTTTGAAAAGTTAAAAGAAACCACGAAAACTTTAGCCGAGTACGAAGGTTTTCCCGCCCATAAATTAGCAATTCAACACAGGGAAATTTTACTCTAAATAGGGTCTGCTGAATAAATGTAAAAACCTTGTTGGGTAAGACTTTTAGACTTTTTGTCAATCAAAAAGTACCGGACTGGGAGTGATCAGGGGGAAAATTCAGGTACTTTTTCCCCACACCCTACCACCACCGAAAAACTTTTTCAGCAGACCCTAAATAATTGGGTTAATCACTAAATTTCCTTGCTCCGCGTAGTTTGTGAGCATTTGAGCCGACCACTCAAACTATTGCGGGTCTTCGGTTACAACATCAAGAATGACGTTGCTATCTACCAGAATGTCGGTCATCGAAAATTTTGGGTCTGAAACCCCGTCGTTCTACGACGGCTTTACTGTTAAATATTAGCGCATTTACAAAATATATGCTAGAATGTGAGACGTAGAGAATCAGGCAAGCATTTTATGAAAAAAGTAGTTGTTATTTTAATTCTGTTTTTTCTGGGGGAACAAATATCAATAAAATCACCAATTTCTGGCAATCAAACCCTCAATAATTTAGCCGTAGCTAACAACAATAATCGTCCCAATCCCCAGAAAAAACCTAGTCCTTCTCCACAATTTCGCTGCGATGGTAGAACTCACTGTTCGCAGATGACATCCTGTGCAGAAGCGACTTTTTTCTTGAGAAACTGCCCCAATGTCAAAATGGATGGAGACGGTGATGGAGTTCCCTGTGAAAGTCAATGGTGTGGTCAAAAATCCTCAGAAAAATGTTTGAAAAGTTCTCAAAATAACTAATTTGGTTTCCTCACCCCAATTCTTTCACTTAAAGAATCGGGGTAAAAACAATTAAGAAGCAGTAATCACGGGAGAATTAAGATATTGATAATTCCAGTCCGATTGTTGCCAAACGCGACCATCAAGGGCAATTTGTTCGATTAAACTAGCTAATCGTAAAGCTTTTAAAGCTTGTTCCCCACCGACGGAAGGTTGGTTCCCACCGCGCACACAATGAACAAAATGTTCTAATTCCGCGTGTAGAGGTTCAATATTGCTAGTATAAACCTTTTCAATTAAACCATCTTGACGGTAGAGAACTTGACCGTAATCAGTGCTATAGTTAGCGGTGGTTTGCCGGTGAATGAGGATTTCATTGTTGAGAAAATCCGCTTCCGTGAGAGAATTTTTACAGTGGGCTGCTAAACGGCGAATCTTGCGATGAGTCACCTTACTAGCGGTTAAATTAGCCACCACTCCATTACTAAAACCAAGGGTGGCAGTGACATAATCGAGATAACCGGAATCAGTGGCAGCGCGACTACCACTAGCGGTTAATTTCACCACAGGAGCGGCGACTAATTCTAAAATTAAATCTATATCATGGATCATTAAATCTAACACCACCGAGACATCATTAGCTCGCTGGGAATAGGGACTCATGCGATGGGATTCAATCGCTAGAATCTCCTCGGTTTTCAAGACCTTCGATAACTCTTGGAAAGCGGGATTAAAACGCTCGATATGACCCACTTGCAGAATACAATCGTGATCGGCTGCCGCATTGACTAAAGATTCCGCTTCACTAATACTAGCGGCGATCGGTTTCTCGATCAAGGTATGTACTCCCCCTTGCAGACAGTCCATCCCGACTCGATGGTGTAACCGCGTGGGGACAGCGATACAAACCGCATCTACCCTAGGTAAGAGATCTAAATAATTTTCAAAAAAACGGACTCGGTATTTACTGGCAGTTTCCAGTCCCTTTTCGACGTTGACATCGGCCACCCCGACGAATTCCACGTCTTTTAATAAACTCAGGATGCGACTATGGTGTTGTCCCATGTTACCGACCCCGATAACCCCGACTTTAATCGGTTTGAGTTGATTTCTGTTACCCGGAAAGTTTGCTGGTTGATTGGACATGAATTTTAGACTCCTGTGTTCACACTCCTCACACCACTTGATTAAATTAATCAAGCTGATTTTGTCGATTAATTACCAAGATGGTATCATGGTTATCCAGATTCTGACACGATGTCGGTGTCAATGGCAGTTCTGAGAAGATTTTCTGATTTCACCTGCGGGTTTTCACTCCTAAATGCTTATCAAAACATCGTCCCTTAGTAGCGAGGACTACATTCAGCTAAATTTTAACTATGGACAATGCAACAGATTTTAACTCCTTACGGGGATTAAGTGTTTTTTTGCTAGGAATGATGGGGGCCGGCAAATCCACCCTGGGAGAGTTGCTTTCCCGACGGTTACAATATCGTTTTTTTGATACAGATATATTAATAGAAAGGGTCGCGGGAAAGAAAATTAAGGAAATTTTTGCCGACGAGGGAGAAGCGACTTTTCGGGAGTTAGAAACCCAAGTTTTGGCCGAATTATCCTCTCTGACTAAAACTGTGATTGCTACCGGGGGAGGGATGGTTTTAAAACCGATGAATTGGAGTTATCTTCGTCACGGTTTAATGATTTGGTTAGATGTTCCTCTCGAAGTCTTGGTTAAACGTTTAAAACAAGATACCTCTCGTCCCTTGCTTGAGTCCACTGATTTAGAAAGTAACCTGGAATTATTATTAGAACAAAGACGAGGACTTTATGCAGAAGCAGATCTTCGGATTGTTGTTTCTGACCTAGATACACCTACTGATATCGTTGAGAAAATTTTAACAGCAATACCGACGGTGATTAAAGATTTTCATCCAGAAAGGGATCATAACTAATGACAGCAGCTTCAATTTTTGATTTACCTGAACTAATTCCTGACCGAGAAATTCTGGAAATTTTGGCCCAAAGTCAGGCTATTCGTCTGGAAAGAATTATTTCCACTGGTCAAACCACTCCCATCGGTCAATGGTACGATCAATCTGACTTTGAATGGGTGATTTTATTACAGGGTTTTGCTGAGATTAGCTATGAAGATGGCAACAAAGTTAATCTGCAAGCAGGGGATTATCTCCTGATTCCTCCTCACCAAAAACATCGCGTCGAATTGACTAGCAATAATCCCCCTTGTATTTGGTTAGCTGTCTATTATCGCTAGGAAACTATAGTTTCTAACTATTGCCAGCGATCGAATAAATCGGTTAAAACGATATTAGAAAACAAAAAACCTTCAGGGTCGCTTAATCTGACCCTGCTATCCCCCTCAATTATTACTAAATTACGCTGTTTATGCGGCTCTAAGACCTCTAAAATTGCTTTTTTGATTTCCGAACCAAAATTAGCTTCAATGGCGGGTAAACTCACCCCTGACCCTAACCTTAACCCTAGCATTAAGGTTTCGAGAAGATCATCGATAAAACTATTTTTCTCCACGTCAATCTGACAGCCTTCTTTTACCCAAGCGAAATAGTCGCGACTTTT
Organism: Microcystis sp. LSC13-02; assembly: GCA_002282935.1. Lineage (GTDB taxonomy): Bacteria > Cyanobacteriota > Cyanobacteriia > Cyanobacteriales > Microcystaceae > Microcystis. The sequence goes on from MTBT01000068.1 coordinate 11,031, forward strand.
GCGCGGACGGGTAAAACGTTGTTGATGAAGATAACTAGCAGCCCCCATACCAAAGCCGTAATAGGGACGATTTTCCCAGTAAACTCGATTATGTCGGCATTGATAACCAGGTTTAGCATAGTTAGAAATCTCGTAATGTTGATAACCGGCTAAAGCTAGTTTTTCACCGGCTAAAACATACATTTTTGCCGTGGTTTCATCATCGGGTAAGGGTTTTTTTCCCGGTTGATACTGTTTACCGAAAGGAGTAACCGCTTCTAAGACCAAATCGTAACAGGAAAGATGGGCCGGTTGCAGTTCGATCGCTTTTTCTAGGGAATTTTCCCAATCTGTGAGGGTTTGTTGTGGCAATCCCGAAATCAAATCCAAACTATAGTTAACTATTCCCAATCCCTGAATTAATTCCACTGCATGATAGATATCCTTAACGGTATGCGATCGACCAGAAACCTGTAATAATGGTTCTTGAAAAGCCTGTACTCCTAAACTAACCCGATTGACTCCCGCGCTAAGATAACCCTGTAATTGTTCTAAACTAAAGGTAGCTGGATCAATCTCCATAGAAATCTCTATATCAGCTGCAAAATCAAACTTTTTAGCTAAAGTATCCAGAATTGATCCTAATAATTCCACCGGTAACAGGGAAGGAGTCCCCCCCCCAAAAAAAATTGTTTCTAGGGGTTTCCCCGTCCCCTGACTAAGGCTAATTTCTTCTTGTAATATTTCCCCATACTCCACCACAGGGGGAAAAGTCGCCGGATTGGTGCGATTACCGACGACAAAAATCGGGAAATCACAGTAAAAACAGCGCCGACGACAAAAGGGAATATGAATATAAACCGAGGTTACGGGGTCAAAATAGGGCATTACAGCAGTTATCAGTGAACAGTAATCAGTAATCAGTGAACTCATACAGCCTTTCTCGTCAAGGTGAGGTACAGACTAACCCTTGCTAATCAAGTATTTTAGATGCAAGAACGAACCTCATCTATCTGAGAAACGCTGTAACTCGTATCTGATGACTACTCGCAGCTAGAAATCCGTTAGACAATATCATACTTTGTGCTTTTTGTCAAAAAAACTTTTTCTTTGCAATAAAACTACACAAAAAAAAGATCATCGTTGTGGGTTAAATTGACTCATTTACCCGTTTTAATGAGGATTACCTTCTAGGTGTGGATAGCCGATTATGAAATTATGTCAAATCGCTGTAACCATTGCAACATCGTTGTTAAATGAAAATATTTCTCAATTAATTTTTAAGAATTTGTAAATATTGCGGAATGTTAATTTAAATATTCTCAAGATTTTGGAGTCAATCAATAATTTTTGCTTATCTTTGTCGGAAAATAGGACTCTTGCAAAAATCCAACATCTACCATTGCGTTAGGAGTTAGGAGTCGGAAGACAGGAGATAGGAGTCAGGAGATTATTTTTATTTATTCTTCCCCCGCAACGCGCACGCAGTGACCCCCCCACACCCTACACCCTACACCCCACACCCTCTTTCAAGTCAGGAGACAGTATTCAGGAGACAGCTTTTTTCTACGCTGCTCCCTGCTCCCTACTCCCCTGCTCCCCAACCCCTATTTTCCGTCTAAACTTTTGTATAGGGATAGTCTGGGAAAGTATGGATAGCTCTTAGACTAATTAATTCGGGACTCACATCACAATATAGACTATGGCTTACTATTGGTTTAAAGCATTTCACCTGATTGGGGTAGTTGTTTGGTTTGCGGGACTATTTTATTTAGTACGTTTGTTTGTCTATCATGGGGAGGCAGCAACAGAAACGGAACCCGCACAAGCTATTCTGAAAGCGCAATACGAGATCATGGAGAAGCGACTCTACAATATCATCACCACACCGGGGATGATTGTCACCGTGGCCATGGCGATCGGTTTAATCTCCACAGAACCGGAAATTTTAAAATCGGGATGGTTACATATTAAATTATCCTTTGTGGCTCTTTTACTGCTCTATCATTTCTACTGTGGTCGCATCATGAAAAAGCTAGAAAAAGGGGAATGTAATTGGACGGGACAGCAATTTCGGGCATTAAATGAAGCACCAACCCTGTTATTGGTAGTTATTGTCCTTTTGGCAGTATTTAAGAATCAATTACCCCTCGATTTGACCACTTGGTTAATTGTAGCTTTAGTGGTATTAATGGCGGTGACAATCCAACTTTATGCTAAAAAACGTCGCAAAGATCAAGAAAAACTTCGGCAAAATACTCCCCAAAAAGAAGAAGTAGCGACCAGGTGAATTATCTCAATCATTCCCTAGGTTTCTAGGATAACAGTTAAGAGTGGTTTGACAGCTGTGGGATGGTCTTTTTAGTCCATCCCCATTGTATAGGTAGCAACCTTTAGCTTTTAGGTTTTTGGCTTTTTGCTATTTTTGAGCTTATACAAAAACTATTTTTAATAGTGTGATGAACTCCCAAGCTATGGATTGTTTCTCCCTGCTCCGGCGCTCCGCTGCTCCCCGATACCTTTTAAACAGGATTTATTATTATAAACCTCTTGCATAATTAATTTTTCAGGGTTCAAAAACGGCAAAAATAAGGATTAAATTGCCTAAAATCTGTAAATAGACCATTTAACTGATTATTATTTATTCTTAATTCTCCTGACTCCTGGCTACTGACTCCTAACCCTAACAACAATTTTTGATTTTTACAAGAGGTCCTATGAATAGTTGCTGGATAGATTGGGAAAAAATAACTAGAGATTTTCTGAGTTCCCGCAAGCTCAGACAAGTTGCTGAATTGCGAGGATTCTATCGAGTTAATCCCTCTGGTATTCCTAGAATTCCCCCCGATTTAGAATTGAGAGACTACCAAAATACAGCGATTATCAGTTGGTTTCGTAATCGGGGACGGGGAACTTTAAAAATGGCCACCGGCAGCGGTAAAACTATTACTGCTTTAGCTATTGCCATGGAACTTTACCAAGCGATAGAACTGCAAGTATTATTAGTAATTTGCCCCTATCGTCACCTAGTCAATCAATGGCAACGAGAAGCGGAAAAATTTAATCTTAAACCGATTTTAGCCTACGAAAGTGTCCATACATGGCAAAGTCAACTAGCCACAGAGTTATATAATGTGCAAGCGGGTAATCAAAAATTTGTCACTATTTTAACTACTAACTCAACTTTTATTAGCGAGGGGTTTCAATCACAAATAAAATTTTTTCCCGATAAAACTTTAATTGTTGGTGATGAAGCACATAATTTAGGTTCCCCCCGATTAGAAGAATTATTACCCCGTTCTTTAGGTCTAAGATTGGCTTTAACCGCCACTCCTGAAAGATATTTTGATGAGGAAGGAACTGACGCTATTCTTGATTATTTTGGGCAAATTCTACAACCAGAATTTACCCTAGCTGATGCTATTAGCAAAGGAGCTTTAGTCAATTATTTTTATTATCCAGTCTTGGTTGAATTAACCGACGGTGAGGCTTTATTATACGCAAAATTAACCCAAAGAATCGGCTGGACTTTGCAGAAAAATAGTAATTTAAATAGTAATGAGAACCTCACCGCTTTGTTAATGCAAAGGTCACGATTAGTTGGTTCAGCAAGTAATAAATTACAGGCTTTACAACAACTGATGCAAGAGCGGTTAGATACGGATCATACTTTATTTTATTGTGGGGATGGTTATGTGGAAAATTATACTGCTAATTATCGTCGTCAGGTAGAAGCAGTTACTCATTTATTGGGCAATCAATTAGGTTATCGAGTTGCTACCTACACCGCAGAAACTTCCCTAGAAGAACGAGAAAAAATTCGCCAACAATTTGAGGAGGGTTATCTACAAGGATTAGTGGCAATTAGATGTTTAGATGAGGGAGTAGATCTGCCATCAATTCAAAACGCAGTCATTCTGGCTAGTAGTGGTAATCCTCGACAATTTATTCAGCGTCGCGGGCGAATATTGCGACCCCATCCCGATAAAAAACAGGCCACTTTATTTGATATGATTGTTATGCCACCGACCTTAGATCGAGAAACCTGGGAAGTAGAAAGGAATTTATTACGCAAGGAATTAAAACGCTTTCTAGAGTTTGCCCAATTAGCTATTAATGCTCAAGAAGCTGAGACTAAATTAGGGGAGATTCAAGATAGATATTGTCTTTTGTCTAATTAAAACCTGAAAAGTTAAATCTTGGCAGCTTTTATGCTAGAATAGAGGTTAGTCAAGAATTGATCTGAAAGTCAAGATTGATCGCCGAGAAAAATTAACCCAAGCGAATAGCGATCAATAAAGTTGTATAATTTTCTTTCCTCTACTTCTAAACTTCTATGTCTCCCCGTCAACAACCCCGTCGCATTGCTCGAGAACTTGCCCTTTTGAGTTTAAGTCAGATTAAAGGCAATCCTGAAAACCTAGAACAGCAAACTTTAAACGATTTAATTTTAGTCGCAGTTAGAACCTTAACCCTGGAAATTCAAGAAACCTTAGAAACCGCTGCTGCCGAAATTAGTCGCGGCAATGAACGGATTCTCGCTAGTGATACTAAGGCCACAAATCTAAAAAGCGCTCAAACTATGGTACAAGAAGCAATTTCTCTTACTCACAATGCCATTAATCGTTTAGGAACCGTGATAGATTTTCCCGAAATTGTTCAGTTATCTAGTCAGTACGAAGTGCGGGAATATGCCCTAGAATTAATCGGTACAGTCTATCGTCGTCGTGCGGAAATCGAACAGGAATTAACCGGCGCTTTAGTGGATTGGCAACTACATCGTTTACCAAGAATCGATCGGGATATCCTCCAAATTGCCGTCGCAGAAATGCTCTATCTCGATCTACCTCAAAAAGTAGCGATTAATGAAGCGATCGAATTAGCAAAACGTTATTCTGATGATGAAGGTTATCGCTTTATTAATGGTGTTCTCCGACGGGTAACGAATAAGCTCAATGAATCAGAAAAAGCCGTATCTACCCAGAGTTAACCCCGCAAGAAATTAATACTACAATGACCACATTTTATAGGGAAATTTCTGTAAATTGATATTGTAGTATCGCTCATCTCCCGTGACTTCTTGGCCGATCCAATCAGGAATAGTAATGACTTGCTCCTCTTGTTCTAGCTCAATTTCAGCCATAATCAAACCTTGATTATCCCCCAAAAATTCATCAACTTCCCAAGTTAAATTATCCAGAGAAATGCGATGACGAATCTTTTCAATTAAAGGTTTTTTACAGAGTTTTTCTAACATGAGCGCCGCATCTTCTAGGGGAATTGCATACTCGAATTCTGGGCGACTAATGCCCTCAGTCTTGCCTTTAATGGTTAAATAACCCCGATCTCCAACTACACGAACTCGCACAGTTGTCAATCCATCTTGGGTGGGAATATATCCCTGACGATACAACTTGCCGGTCGCAAGCGATCGCCAAGAATCCCCTTTAACCAGAAACTTCCGTTCAATTTCAACAGTCATAAGCTTTTGATGGCAATAAATTTAAGCCGTAGCCACGGCAGCAGCTTGGGTTCCTAGTTGAATTAACTCGATCTTGTAGCCATTAGGATCTTCCACAAAAGCAATCACGGTAGAACCGTGTTTCATCGGGCCCGGTTCCCTGGTGACATTGCCACCAAGAGCTTTAATTTTCTCACAGGTGCTATAGATATCATCCACCCCCAGGGCAATATGACCGTAAGCATTACCGACTTCATAGCGATCAACTCCCCAATTATAGGTCAGTTCGATGACAGCATGATTAGCTTCATCGCCATAACCGACGAAAGCGAGGGTAAATTGACCATTGGGATAGTCTTTCTGGCGCAGTAACTTCATTCCTAGCACATCGCAGTAAAATTGTAAAGATTCCTGCAAGTTATTGACCCGGAGCATGGTGTGTAAGAGACGCATGATTATTTTTAGATGACATCGATGGAAAAATTACCTAAAATGTCGGATGAATGCCCCCGCTAAATTTTTCGACAAGACATCAACCTTTGCGGGGGATGAAATCCGACCAGGATATTGACGGCGAAGCACGATTTTAATTCTACCATTTGTAGGTAAACTGTGTTTTAACGGAGGCAGGGGGCAGGAGGCAGGGGGCAGGAGGCAGGAAGCCGTTTTTGTAACGGGGATTTATGCCCCGCTCCAAAAACTTTTCACCTTAAAAGGCGAGGTTTTAGACCCGATTTTTTCGATAATTAATTTAACCAAGGGTCGAGGATGGTTTGAATTTTTTGCCAAGATTTATCGGATTGTTTGTGTTGCTGTTCCTCCCCATTTCACTTCTCAAGATTGTTCAGTTTGTGGGACGAGAGTTCAAAAAACATTAAGCACTAGAACTCATCAATGTCCCAATTGTCAAACAGTCTTAGATAGGGATCATAATGCAGCAATAAATATTCTTAAAAAAGGGTTGAAATATTTGGGAAATCATCTCAACGGTACTGTTGG
>MTBT01000069.1 GCA_002282935.1 Microcystis sp. LSC13-02
GTCCGCCCACTTGGTTTTCGAGACGGTCTTTTTAAGACTAACGTAAAGCCAACCTAGAACGGCGGGGTTTCCCACCCAAAATTTTCGATGAATTATGAATTATGAAGGAGTGGGAAGTGGGAAAGTGGGGAAGTGGGGAAGTGGGGAAGTGGGGAAGTGGGGAAGTGGGGAAGTGGGGAAGTGGAGAGGTGGGGAAGTGGGGAAGTGGGGGAATTTCAACTAAAACCCTAACACCCCCGCAACGCGCACGCAGTGACCACCCTAACACCCTAACACCCCAAAACCCCCCGCAACGCACACGCAGTGACCACCCTATCTCCTGACTCGGAGAATACTGACTCCTAACTCCTAACCCCAGGAAAAACTTTTTCAGCAAACCCTAACTAGCAATTAATTGCCGATTGCTATAAGAGAAATCGAGAGTCAGAAGTTAAATCTTAGGGCCAAATAGCTGCTAAATCTAACTCCCCACTCTCGATTTTAGGGATTATTTATGCTTCGTAGGGAGTGACACCAGAGAACTTAATTGTCGCTGGTTCGGGGTTTTTGCCGATATTGCGGTCTTTTTTGCCGAAAAATTCACGACCGGCGTTAACTTTTTCGGGGAAGACACCATCAGCAGGGTGGAGATATTGCACTTCACCACTGGGGTAAATCCGATAGATTTTGTAATCTTCGATTTTGGGCTTAAATTTCGTCCGCAATTGGGTACCAAGAGCGAGCGCCTGTTCTTTGCGGGCCAAATAGAGGAGATTTTCGCCTTCGTTCATGATAGCGGCGCCACCGGTGGGCATTTCAAAGACTTGTTCTTTGCTGCTTGTCCAGGTGATGGCGTATTTTTCTTCCAGATCGGCTTTGGCGAGTAAACCGCCCGTGCTGCCACCGAACTTAGGAGCTTTTCCAGAAAGTTCTGTCATAGGGTTTTGTTCTCTCTACAAAAATAAAGAAAAGGGGTTTTAGGGAATCCTATCACTGACACCCCCTCTCTCTAGTAGTCTTGTCAAGAACTGTAACATTATTTTGTACTAGACTATAGAACTAGGATTTACCGAAAAAGTTTTTCGTGGAGGCAGGGTGTGGGGTGTGGGGTGTGGGGTTTTACCCATTTTCAGGGAAAAAGTGCCTAAATTTTCCCCCCGATCACTGCAAGGACTGGCACTTTTTGATTTTAAAAAAGCCTAAAGATATTATCCCACAAGGTTTTTAGATTTATTCAGCCAGATAGAACTAAGCTCTTGGCCGATCGCCAACTTGCCCAGGAATCGGCCGCCACTTTAATCGATCGCCCGTCGGGAAATTTGCCAACTTAAAAAAATTACCGGAATTAATCCCACTAAGACAATGGCCAGGGCCGGCGCCGCCGCTTCCACTAAACGTTCATCACTGGCGTATTGATAAACGCGCACCGCTAGGGTATCAAAATTAAAAGGTCTTAAGACCAAAGTAGCCGGTAATTCCTTCATCACATCGACAAAAACTAACATAGCCGCCGTCAATAATCCCCCCGACAAAAGAGGAATATGCACTTTAATTAAAGTGGCACCAGTGCCATAGCCAAGGCTGCGGGAAGCATCATCTAAACTAGGTTTAATTTTACTTAAACTCGATTCTAACGTGGAGAAAGCTACGGCTAAAAACCGGACAATATAGGCAAAAATCAGACAGAAAATCGTGCCGCTCAGAATTAAATTGATATTTAATCCTTGATTTAAAAAGTTATCTAATTTGCCGATAGGAATTAAAACCCCCACGGCAATAACAATGCCGGGGATAGCATAACCAGCGGCCGCAATCCGCACAGAACTCTTAATAGTTTTATTCTGATTAAGTCTTTCCCCGTAGGCGAGAATTAAAGCTAAAACTACCGCAATAATTGCGCTTAAACTAGCCAGAAAAAAACTGTTTAACGATAAACTAAGAAAGTCATTATTAAAAGTTTCTTGGGCATGATTAAAGGCTAGATAGGCCAGATAGAAAGCAGGGGCGATAAAACCAAGAAATACTGGTAAAAAACAGGCGATCATTGCCAAGAAACTACGAACAAATCCTAGTTCGTACTTAGTCGGTGACTGGAAACGATTGGTCATTTCATAGTAACGAGCTTGACGACGGGAGGATTGTTCGAGGAAAACTAAAACGAGAATAAATACCATTAAAACTGTGGATAACTGCCCCGCTGCTATGCGATCGCCCATACCGAACCAAGTATTATAAATCCCCGTGGTAAAAGCATTAATTCCGAAATACTGCACCGTACCAAAATCGTTAAGAGTTTCCATTAAAGCTAGGGCTAATCCCGCCATAATTGCCGGTCTTGCTAGGGGTAAAGCGACAGTAAAAAAACTGCGCCAAGGATTACATCCCAAGGAGCGACTTGCCTCCACTGTGCAGACAGATTGTTCTAAAAAACCCACCCTTGCTAACAGATAAACGTAGGGATAAAGGACAAGAATTAACATCAGAATCCCCCCCCAGAGAGAACGGATACTAGGAAACCAATAATCCTCGACACTATTCCAACCGAAAACACTTCTTAAGAACGTCTGCACCGGACCAAAATAGTCCATCATATTGGTATAAGTATAGGCCAAGAGATAGGCGGGAGCAGCAAGGGGTAGTAATAATAACCATTGAAATTGTTGACAACCGGGAAATTGACACATGGTTGTTAACCAAGCTGTGCCGACACCGATGATTAAAACGCCGCTGCCCACCCCGCACATTAACCAAAAAGAATTAACTAGATAATCCCAGAGAACAGTTTCGATCAGATGTTGCCAGACTTGACTGGAATTAGTTAATAAACTACTGGCAACCGATAAAATCGGCAGGGACACAAGCAGGGCAATTAGTAAAACCGCAATTGTCCATCCCTGTCTAAAAAAAGAGCGAGATTTTTTCAGAAAAAACATTTTTAATAAGATTGTTAAAGCAATTTTTAAGGTGGGGGCAAATCCTAGGGACTGATAGAATAAAAAATGTCCGTGAGCGTTGTAGCTGTGACATACCCGACGATCTGACCAGAATCGATCGCCTGAAATAGTCGTTCTGCATCTTGGAAAAATAGCTCTCTCTGCAATAGAAAATCTAGAAGAACATTAGTATCAATTAAAACTCTCACTAAAGATATTTCTCCACCCGACGATCTTCCAACATGGCAGCTACTTCTTGGTCGGTTGGTGCAAGTTGGTCTGTTTTGAGTAAGCCACGCATCCGTTGAATTGCACCAGAACGATCAGGTCTAGCAATTGGGGTCTTCTGCAAGGACTCAATAATGGCGCTAACCAGATCAAGTCGATCGCTCGGTGATAGCTTAACCGCTTCTTCCTTTAGGTCTTGCAGTAACATAGACATTGCTTGGGGCTGAATATTCTGGAATTTATTAAAAATAATTATAACCTTGATTTATGATCAGGGCTGTAGGGCTATCTTGGACAGCCTGTAAATCTCCATTGTTAGTTCTTTGGTGACATCTCTAAATCCTTCAACTGGCTCTCTTAGCATTGCCAAGTCAAAATCAGACATAGAGACTCTATTACCCTCTGCTGCTTCTAATCTAGCTTGGAATGCAAGAAAAAGATCACTGCGGTTTAACTTGTCAACTTCTTCTTGCATGGCCTGAATTTCTTCTTCAACTTTATGCTGAATAGAAACATTTGCCTCTTGAATGAACTCTCTGACCTTCAAGTATGATTACTCGCTTGCATAACTAGGAGATGCTCCCTATAGATTTTAGTATAACTCATTTTCTGTGAGCATAACTAGGAGATGCTCTAGAGCGCCCTTGATCGAGGAAAATTAGTTAATCAATAGGCCTAGTTCATTGGCTCCTAAAAATTAGGATTTCTGTAACAGTTTGCGGTAGTCAAACACGCGAATGAGAGTCCCTTTTTGGGGTAAATCGGCGGCACGAATCCGTAATTTATTGTCCTCGATTAAACGGATATTTTTATCCTTGACCAACTTGAGAAACTCATCTACAGACACCAATTCACAGGCATTTTTATCGGCGGCACTGGTAAAGTATTGAGTTGGTATAGCAATGCGCGGCTGTAAAACTTCGATCGCCTGTTTTGCTTCTTGGGGATTATAATTTTTTGGACCACCTCCCACGGGAATAAAAGCTAAATCCGGCGAACCTAAGAGAATTCTTTGTTCTAATTCAAGCGGGGCTGCTGCCCCCCCTAAATGGACAATGCTAATGCCCGCTTGGGTCCAACGCCAGGCCACATTCATACCGAAACGTTGCCCACCCATGCGATCGTGGGCGATACTAATGCCCTGTAATTTTAATTTACCCAGATCATAGGCCCCCGGCTCAAACAAAATTTTCGGATTACCGGGTAAACCCTCGGCAGCCCCTTCATCCCACAGTTGACTACTAATTAAAACGATATCTGCTTCTACTTTTGGCAAAGGAAAACCCGCCGTACAACCAATTGCCCGGAAGGGATTAACTAGGACTCTTTGCCCTCCTCCGGTAAATAAAAAGCAACTATGACCCAACCATTGAACTAGGAGGGAATTATCGGGTTTTTGGGGGGAAGTGGGGTTAGTGGGTTTCGGTTTAGTTTCTGCTAAAACTGAGCTTACTGCCACGGTTAAGAAACTTGCCCCCGCCGATAAGATAAAATCTCGCCTTTTCATAAATGTAGATACAGAATTAATCAAGTTAAGGTTAATTTCAGGGGTTGGGGATTAGTAAACACTAGATGGATCGGAGAAAGTTTCTTAAAAGTTCCTTGCCGGCAGTGGTTAAAATACTTTCGGGATGAAATTGTACTCCTTGAATGTGGGGGTAATCCCGATGACGGACTCCCATGACCGTGCCATCTTCTACCCAGGCCGTGATCTCTAAATTATCCGGCATGGTGGAGCGCTCGATCACTAAACTATGGTAACGGGTGGCAGTAAAAGGATTTTCTAAGCCTTGAAATACCCCTTCATTGTTGTGATAGATTGGGGAAGTTTTGCCGTGCATCAAGACTGGGGCCGAGACCACATCCCCTCCGAATACCTGACCGATACTTTGATGACCGAGACAGACCCCCAAGATTGGCATATAGGGGCTAAATTTGGCGATTAATTCCAGAGATATGCCCGCATCGACCGGACGACCTGGACCGGGGGAAATGACAATTCCATCCGGCCGCATTTGTTCGATCGTGGCCAGATCGATTTTATCATTACGATAGACCTCGATCGGCACGGCGATCGGGAACTCGGAGGCTAATTCTCCCAAATACTGGACTAAATTGTAGGTAAAACTATCATAGTTATCGATGACGATTATCAAGAGTTCCTCTCCTTTCTCTGGCCTCGCTCAGTATTTTTATTCTACATCCCTGCTGTCTCGATCGAGACAGCAGCGCCATAGGAGGTAAGCTATTTTTGAGCAGTCAGCTAGAATCTGCCCGGAATTGCTAATTACAGCCTAAACTATCTCTGGTGGCCACTCCCGTGACCGGATTAATCCCATCGGCCCGTTCACACATTAACTTGACCTGATAGCTATCAATTACCGCGTTAGTGAAATCGGCCCCGATAAATCGGCCTCTTCTAGGTTAGCTCCCCGCATCGCGGCAGCTGCGAAAACTCCTCCGCGCAAATCCTGATGGGAAAAATCCCGATCTTGCAGCTGGGCAAAACTATAGTTAATCGTTTTATCTTGGGCCAAAGCCACCGGACGGGCCGCAAAAAGTAGCCAAAGAATCGCCAGCAAAATAATTAAAACCAGACTGAAAAAATTTTTCAACATTGTTACTGTTGAGCGTTGAAAAACTGGGCCGCATCATCACCCACCCGAATAGTTAGGTCTGAGTCTAAAGCACCAGTGGAGGATGATTCTACTTTACCGATTCCCAATTGATTTTTCAAGAGGTTAGCGGAATGAATATCACCTTTTTGAGCAATAATTGCCGTGGTTTCTAGCTTTTGGGAGGAGTCATCGCTAATATAAACATTTGTATAGCCCTGTTTGGCCAGATAATCACGAGTACGACGGGCTAAACCTTTGGTATGGGTGGCATTTTGAATGGCAATCCGCAGACTATAAACGGAGGTTTCTCTCCGCGAATAGTTATCGGTAAAATTATTAGCCACAATGGTTCTAATTTCGCGACGGTTCAAAATCCAATAACTGCGACCATCGTATTCCTCGAGGCTATTAAACCGGCCGGGGAGTAGGATCATTCTTAAGTCATCCCGTTTAATTTCCCGGCCAAAATTAGCGATAGCCAGCATTTCCTCGACGGTTAAATTCGTATCGATATATTGTTGTAAAACCTGTACTGCTTTCGGGAGACTGGGGAGAATTGTCGGACTAAAAATCTTTTGTTGTAGTGCTTTTAATAAAATTTGTTGTCTTTGTACGCGACCGATATCGCCGTATTGCGGGTTACGAAAACGGGCAAATTGTTCGGCTTGGTCGCCGTTGAGATTTTGCCAACCCTCTTGTAAATCAATTTCTAATTTTTGGGTGACATCTTTATGATACATTCGTTCGGGTACATAAACTTCTACACCCCCGACTAAATCGACTAATTCCTTAAAGGCATCGGTAGTCACCCGCACATAGCGATCAACGGTGACATCCCCTAAAGTATTACTGACCACTTCCGCCGCTAGAGTAGGTCCGCCGTGAACATTGGCATCGTTGATTTTAGTGAAACCATGGCCGGGGATTCTGACGCGGCTATCGCGAGGGATAGACAACATTCTCACGGTTTTATCCGTAGGATCGAAGCGGACTAGGAGCATGGTATCGCTGCGACCTTTAAATACATCGTCGCTGTTTTTGGCATCTAAAACTCGATCGATGCCCATAACTAAAATATTAACAGGACGAGAAAGCTGCTGGTTAATTAAGCTATTCCAAGCTTGAGCCTCAAGGATGTCTGTTTGGTTGGGAAAAGTCGTTTTTTGGAAGATAGCCCCAATTGGTGCGGGTAAGGGACTAATTAAAGCGACGGCAGCCCCAACAGTGGCGGAAACTAGGGCGGTAAAACTGAGGGTTATTCCCCAAAATAAGCCCTTTTGCAGGGGAGATGCTTTTTTTAAACCGGACATGACTGAACTGACCACCGTGACGGTATTTTCTGAGTTTTGGCTGTATTCCTGCTTTTCAAACCGCCCCGAAACATTGGCCATGGACTAACCTCAACATCTGATTAAAAGCTTACTTTAGGATGTGACTGCTGATCCATAGAATCTATCTCTAGCGCAAAAGTTCCAGATCTTGGTCACTCCCCTCTCGCCGGCTATTGTAACATATTGTTAAGGAACTGGCTATAATAGACCTCTTGTAAAAACCCAAAATTGTTGTTAGGGTTAGGAGTCAGTAGTCAGAAGAATTAAAGATGAATAATAAGCCATTAAATAGTCTATTTACAGATTTTATGCCATTTAATCCTTATTTTTGCGGTTTTTGAAGCCTGAAAAGTTAATTATGCAAGAGGTTTAATAATTTTTCAGGGATTCGGTTCGGTTATAGATTAAGCTGCCCGCACATTTAAATTGGTTGTTGAGATAAGGCAAGAGGTAACAGGCAAGAGTTAACAGCAAAGGGATTGGGGGAGATTGAGTTAATCTAAGGATAGGCGGTTAAAATGCGTCTTAGATTATCTTTGTGGCCAAGAATTAAGAGAGGTGGAAACTTGAAGATGACAGAACTAAGGTTATTCTCCTTATTTATTTTCTGATTCAATCCTCGATTTTATACCTTAGCTTTTGGCTAGTAATGCAGTTTTTTCTGTCAATATACTTCTGATCTATTTTTTATGAAAATCATCTCTCTTACCCCATCATTCACCCAGGAATATCTCTGTATAAGAGACTTAAATCTCTACAATTCTCCCAGTTGTCAAGAGTTAGCGACCCAAGCACAACAGGGAAGACAATTAAAATTTATTTCCCTAGAAATTACCGAAAAAGGGCTACAAATTCAGCTAAGGGAAGATAATTATTTAGCTTGGTTATGCGGAGAAGATTTAGATGCAATTGCGGTGGCCACCACAGCTTATCAAAAAATTCCTTTAAGTCGTTCGGACATAGAAAAATATATTCCTGAGATTATCACTTTTACTCAGGAAGCAAGGAACCGTACCAATCATTATCTCTGGGGTGGAACCCTTGCACCTAATTACGATTGTTCAGGATTAATCCAGGCCGCTTTTGCCACTTTTGGCATTTGGTTGCCGAGGGATTCCTATCAACAGGAGGCTTTTTGTCAAAAAATAAACCGAGAGGAATTACTCCCAGGAGATTTAATTTTTTTTGGTGATAAAAGAGTTAATCATGTGGCGTTATATCTAGGGAATAATCAATATATCCACAGTTCAGGAAAAGAAACAGGTAACAATGGTATCGCTATAAATCTACTCACTGATGATAGGGATAGCGTCAGTCGTCATTATTATCAAAAATTATGGAGTTTCGGTCGAGTTATGCACAATTAATCAGTTATTAGTTATCAGTTATCAGTTATCAGTTATCAGTTATCAGTTATCAGTTATCAGTTATCAGATGTGGGTTCACTGTTTACTGTTTACTCTCCCCCATAGGTAATTATGTCAGAAAACATCTCCCTAAGCAGTCTATCAATTCGTCGTCACATAGGAGTATTGATGTTAACTATAGCAGTTATCATCATCGGTCTTTTTTTTCTAAATCGTTTACAAGTAGATTTGCTTCCTTCTATCACTTATCCCCGCATTAGTTTAAGGATGAATGTACCTGGAGTTTCCCCGGAAGTTATTCTCGAAGAAGTAACTAAACCCCTAGAAGAAGGAATGAGTGCCACCGAGGGAGTAGTACAAGTTTATTCAGAAACTCGCGAGGGAAGGATGCGAGTAGATTTATTTTTTCAACCGGGGGGAGATTTAAATGTCGCTTTAAATGAAGCTACCGAAAGTTTTAATCGTGTCCGACAAAATTTACCCGATATTATTGAGGAACCGCGCTTAAACAAATTTGAACCCTCTCGTTTACCCGTCTATGAATTCGCTCTCGTTTCTGATACCCTACCCCTAAAAGATTTAAGATTATTTGCCGATGAAGAATTAGGGAGAGAATTAGGATTTGTGGGAGGAGTGGCAGTGGTGGACGTGATTGGGGGAGTTAGAGAAGAAATTCAAGTTAATATTGACCTGCAGCGATTACAATCTTTAGGAGTGGGATTAAATCAGGTTTTAGACACCCTAAAAAGACGCAATCAGGACATCTCTGGGGGCCGACTACAGGGAGAAACCGGGGAACCTTTAACCCGCGCGGTGGGGAAATTTAAAAACGTAGCGGACATTCAAGATTTAGCGCTGACCGATAGTAATAATCCCGAAGAAAAAATCTATCTGCGGGATGTGGCCAGAGTTATCGATGGGACAGAAGAACAAAGAATTTTTGTCACCCTAAATGGAAAAAATGCCGTGCGGGTTAGCGTCCAAAAACAACCGAATGCGAACACGATTGCTGTGGTAGAAGGGGTCAAAAAACGCATTACAGAATTAAAAAAATCCGGGTTAATTCCAGAGGGGATGCAAGTCGTCCCCACTACCGATGAGTCTGTATTTATCCAAAACGCGGTTAATAACGTGGTTTCGTCGGGACTAGCGGGGACAATTCTAGCAGGATTGACTGTATTCGTCTTTCTCGGTTCTCTGCGACAGACTTTTATCATTACCCTAGCGATTCCTCTTTCTACCCTCGTCGCAATTATCTGTATGAAGTTATTCGGGTTATCGATAAATGTGTTTAGTTTGGGAGGATTGGCCCTAGGGGTGGGTATCGTGGTGGATAATTCCATTGTCATGCTGGAAAATATTGCCCTCAAAGTTAATCAAAACCAAAATAAGCGAGATTTTTTAGAAATTGCCCGTAATAGCAGCCAAGAGGTAGAATCTGCTTTATTGGCCTCCACTGCGACTAATCTCGTCTCTATCCTGCCATTTTTACTACTGGGTGGTTTTATTTCCCTGCTGTTTAACGAGATTATCCTCACTATCAGTTTTGCTGTGGCCGCTTCTCTCCTCTGTGCGTTAACCGTTGTTCCCATGTTGGCCAGTCGTTTGTTAAATATGCGGGTTTCTAGTGGTATCCATCGGTTTTGGCTCTTAAGAGTCTTTAGTCAACGTCTAGAAGGTTTAACCATTCTCTACGGTCGTTTTTTAGCTAAAATCATCCTCTACAGAATACCTGTTATCCTGCTGGCCTTTTTAATTTTAGGGGGAAGTAGTTTTTATCTCTGGCAATATATCCCCCAAGAAGTCTTTAGTCGTATTCAAACTGGACAGGTGAACGTTTTTGCCCAATTTCCCCCCGGTACCAATTTAAATACTAACCGTCAGGTCATGCGGGAAGTAGAAAAGATTTTATTATCACAACCGGAAACTGAGTATGTTTTTACTACCAGTGGCGGTTCTCTTTTTGGCACAACTACCAATGAAAATATTTTGCGCGCTTCTAGTACGATTAATCTCAAAAAAGGCACTAATACAGAAGCATATATCGAACGCATGAGCAAAGCACTAGAGCAATTAAACCTCGTTAACGTGCGTTTGCGTCTCACCCCTGGTCAAGTGCGCGGTATTATTCTTAATAACTCTCCCTCCGTCGGTGCCGATGTGGATGTGATGTTACAGGGACGCGATGGGAAAACTCTAGAGCAAGCTGGTGAAGAAATCCTCAGTATTCTCGATGAAAAAGTCCCTAGTGCGCGTTTTCGTGCCGATGCTGACCCCAGACAACCAGAAATCCAGATTAAACCCGATTGGACGCGCTTAAATAGTTTGGGATTGAGTACCCTGGAAGTGGGACAAACGCTACGGACCGCTATTCAAGGATCGATACCCACCCAACTGCAACGGGGAGATAGATTAATCGATATCCGGGTGCAATTGGACCCCAACTTGCGGCAAAAAATTAGTGACTTATCACAAATACCTATCTTTGTCAATAGGCAAGAAGATTTAAAATTAGCAGATATTGCCCGGATTGAAGCGGGAAAAACCCCCGGGGTCATCCAGAGAATCAATCAGCGTCAAGTTTTTATTATTATCGGCAGTTTAGTCGAGGGTGCGAAATTAAGTGACGCACTCGTGGGGGTACAATCGGTTTTAAATTCCACTCCCTTACCCGATGGTATCAGCATTTTACCCAGTGCTGCCGCCACGTCTAATCAAGAAATTCAGGGTTCTTTGGGTTTATTAGCGGGTTTATCGGTATTTTTAGTCTTTGTGGTCATGGCCGTGCAGTATAACTCGCTCATAGACCCTTTGGTGATTATGTTAACCGTTCCTTTAGCCCTAGCGGGGGGAATTTTTGGACTATATTTGACCAAAACCCCGATTAATGCCATTGTCATCGTCGGGGTGGTTTTATTGGTGGGCATTGTGGTTAATAACGGGATTATTATGGTGGAATTAGCGAATCAATTGCGGCAAGAATTCGGTTTTACTCGACTACAAGCCATTTTAAAGGCCGCTCCCCAACGTTTACGACCAATTTTAATGACTACCGTGACCACGGTTTTAGGTTTATTTCCCCTCGCTTTAGGATTGGGAGAGGGGGGAGAATTTCTGCAACCTTTAGGAATTGTCGTTTTTTCGGGTTTGTCTTTAGCAACGCTGTTAACTCTGTTTATTATTCCCTGTTTTTACGTTTTATTCTCCAGAAAATAATCCCCTTCCACAGTGGGGTGTGGGGAAGTGGGGAAGTGGGGAAGTGGGGAAGTGGGGAAGTGGGGAAGTGGGGAAGTGGGGAAGTGGGGAAGTGGGGAAGTGGGGGAATT
>MTBT01000070.1:0-2755 GCA_002282935.1 Microcystis sp. LSC13-02
TTGTCACAAATCAGAAAGATTTGAGGCTTTAAAGTTAGGTCACTGCAGCTCCCGAGTCAGTGTGATTAGCGGTTGGTGGCGTGGTTCTACCCCACATTCCGCACCCTAAGTGTCACAACGTCTCGAAAGAGGAAGGAGCGTGAGTCAAAATACTTATCTAGAGGAGTGAGTTGGCGGCAAGTTGGCGGCAAGCTGCCGGCAACTAAGCCGAAAATTTCAGGGTTTCCCCAGTCATTCTCAATAAACAGTGCTTATTGAGAATGACTGGGCCATCAGACTTAACATCTAGGGGGAGATGTTCCAGTTGCTCGCTTTGTTTTGTCACCCCTTGAAGTCAGTCCATCTGGTCAAGATAAGAGATAATATTCCTGGCAAGGTTTGGGAAAAAATCTCAAAATGTTGCGCCTCTCCCAAGTTAAGTTACTAATCTTTTGATTGTCTTGAATACGAAGGAGATGAATCCCTTGAAAGCCCTGAAATATCCAGCGTAATGTTGGTCGGTCAGTTAACTTACCCAACGGATTTTTCAGTCCCGTCTCCTGCTGTTTTAAATTCAGACGAAGTTGTCTTTCAGTATAGCAAATAATGGGTTATTTAGGGCTTGCTGAATAATGGTAAAACCCTTTTAAAATAAAGCTTTTGACCTGTTAAAGTCCGATGTTAGTGCAAGAAAATAGGATTAAGCCTGAAACTCCTGACTCCTGACTCCTGACTCCTGACTCCTACCACCACCGAAAAACTTTTTCAGCAGACCCTATTTAGGACGCTTTCAATTTTCAAGCTCTTATCTGAACAGGGTTTCAGCGATGGATTGTCCTAAGCACCTTGGTCTTTGCTATAGTATAAAGAAGGGATGGAATGTTATATTTTATCTCGGCACCGGTTTTGCTTTCGAGAAGGTGGCAACACCGCCCCACTTTCTCACCATCTCCTTCCAGATGGGTTAGTTAGCGGTTTGACTTCTATGAACACCAATTATCTTGAAGAATACCAAAAATACCTAGCCGAATGGCAGAAACTGCTTCTGTCCGCTTGGGGTAATGGTGTTCCCACGACTACACCAGTGTTTGAGTTTCCAGAAACTTTGGTTAAATCCCTCGAATATCAACAAGAATGGGTGAAATCCTACCTAACCGCCCAAGAAACCGCCACCAAAGTTGCCCTCGATAGTCAGAAACAATTCTGGGATAGTTATTTCGGTTTTGCTCGTCAGTCCATGGCTGTAATCAATAAACCAGCTTAATTAGGTATCAATTGGCTAGATAGTTCGATTGGTGACTTAACTTCCCTTAAAAAATGAAATTCCTCAAATACAATCCCCTCTGGCCTTGTATTTGAGGCTTTTTTAGTTTTATTCCCTTTAAGCAATCAGGGAATTTTGGGGTTTCGCAAAAATCATCCGTCCAGCAGAGGTTTGCAATGCAGATGTCACCACTACCCGCAATTCTCCCCCTAGATAATCTTTTCCTTCTTCTACCACTACCATCGTGCCATCTTCTAGATAACCGATGCCTTGGGTGGGTTCTTTTCCTGCTTTGAGAATTTTTAGGTCCAAAGTATCCCCGGGCAAGTAGATCGGGCGTACTGCTTGGGCGAGATCGTTGACATTCAAGATAGTGACTTTTTGCAGATTGGCCACTTTACTGAGATTATAATCGTTAGTGAGCAAGGTGGCGTTAATTTCTTGGGCAAGATGGACTAATTTAGCATCTACGGTGCTAATATCGTCATAATCGGCCGGATGAATGATAATGCGATCAGGAAATTCCTCTTGCATCCGGTTTAATATATCTAATCCTCGTCTTCCTCTGACTCGTTTTTGGTCGTTACTGCCATCCGCTAACTGTTGCAATTCCTGAAGGATAAATTGGGGAATGAGTATCTGTCCCTCGATAAATCCCGTGTCTAACAATTGTTCGATACGACCATCAATAATACAACTGGTGTCAACAACTTTGGTGGCGGCCGCTTGCAGGGTTCCTTCTGCCACTAAAATTGATTCCATACTATTCGGGTTAATCAGACGCAAAAAAGTGCGACCGTGGGTATCAGCTAAACTAACCCCCAGATAGGAAAACATAATACTGCCTAAAATGGCGATTATCGGCTTAATAAACGAGAATTCTCTAGGAATCGGTAGGAAGAAAATCGGAGCTAGGATCAGATTAGCAATCAACAAACCGATAACTAGACCGACCGAACGGGTTAAAATAACTTCGATCGGAGTTTGCCGTACTTGGGTTTCTAGACGACGATAGGTAGTTTGGGCAACTAAACCAAGGGCTAAACCAATAATTGAGGCAAAACCCGCCGATAACCAGCGTAAAGCTTCAATATTAGTGATTTGCGACTGGACAGTAACCGGCAGCAAGTCCACGCTACTATAACCAATACTGGCAATAGCGAAGACGAATAATAAAATTATGACGGCATCAAGCATGGGGATAATACCAGAGAGGATAGGGGGGAATGATGGTAGATAAAATAATGAGTATGAATGCTTTTATCGAAAATTTCGGTTTAAAACCGCGTCCTTATTAGGACGGCTTTTCTTGATCCCTAATATAGCACTTAAGAACTTCCAGTGGCGCACCTCTCAGTTATCAGTTATCAGTTATCAGTTATCAGATGTGAGTTTTTAAGTGTGCAGTATTAAATAGAATTGGTTCTTCGGTTTGTCTTATGCAACGGACAGCATTATAAGAGATGAAACCCTTATCAAGAAAAACATTTGGCGATTTTTGTCAATTGTTTT
>MTBT01000070.1:2787-11875 GCA_002282935.1 Microcystis sp. LSC13-02
AAGGTCGCCGGAGGACATTCGGAGACTAAAAATGGACGGGTCGGAAAGCGTAAGACTTCTGTTAAAGAAGCAGCATCCCGGGTCGCGTCAATCCATCAAAAGTACGAGCAATTAAGCTTGTTGTAGTAGGAATCACCGTCCGTTTACGGCCGCGAGGATGTCAACTAACAGCAAAGGTCGCATAAAACCGCCATAATTCTCGTCATCTGTACCGATAAAGACTTCTATTTTACCTCTAGGAGATTCTCTGGTTGTCACCGCTTCCACTTTGGAGCCGTCGATTTCTGCAATTTTTTGGGGATTAGGGGCAATAATTAGGCTATTATCAGCTTTAACTTGACCAATACGGTAAACAGCACTCCTAAACACTCCCGCACTATCTGGATCGTAAGCGGAAGCTATGTAGATATTACCTTGCTTATCTACGGCTAAATCGGAGATGGGGCGAATATTTTTACCACTACCAAAAGGACTCCGAAAAGTTACCGACTGAAATTCCCCGAATTTTAAGGGATTGAACGAGATATCCGTCCAGCGAATCTTTGTACTCTCTTGACTATCGGCCCGTTCTGCGTAGATAAATAGATAACGATCGCCCTGTTTGCTAACAGCGATCGCTTCTACATTTTCCACCGCAATCGGCCAATTTATTTGCTCAACTATCTTGACTTTTTGCTGGTTATATGCTAGTAAAAATAGTCTTTGAAAAGGTTTTTTCTCGCCACTTTCAGCCAACAAAAATAAATTAGTTTCTGGGATAGAAGTAATACTTTCGAGATCGTTACTCAATCCCTCTGGTTTTGGCCAATCTACCCTTAAAACCTGCCATAATAGCGGTTTTTCCTGGGTAGGTAGCTGTAAAAGACTCAGCCTTGGTTGAGATGGATCACTATTTTTGCCCTTATTTTTGGCATCGTGAACCCCTAGAAAAACATCTCCTTCCACCCAAGCTAAACCACTGAGATCTGGGAGATAAGTCTCCAGTCGTCTCGATGCTTGGGCAAAAGAGACTTGAGTGGCCGAAAAAAAGAAAACTAGGACTAAAATCGCTGAAAAAACAGTTTTTAATCGGCTATTCTTGCTAAAAAATGCGATCTTCTCTAACACCTATTCCCTAACCCCCAATATCACTGATTAACTCCTCCACCACGCGATTTAAACCGACGGAATGGGAAGCTTTGCATAAAATGCGATCACCGAAATCGATCACTTCCTTTAAACGATTAATTAAATCTGCGTGAGTTTGAAAACATTCGCAATCGACCCCAGTAGCCGCCTCAGCAATAAACTTAGCTTCCGGGTCATCTACCAAGACAAACAAGCGATCTATGCCTAGTTTTTGCACCCTCTCACCGACTTGGCGATGTAATTGCTCCGAAAAAGACCCTAACTCCTTCATCGTGCCTAAAACAGCAATATGACGCTGACCGGGGGTAGCTTTCAGTAAATCCAAGGCCGCTAACATTGATTCTAGACCGGCGTTATAGGTTTCATCGAGGAGTAGGATATCTGGCTCTAATTGGTAACGTTTGGCCCGACCACTGGGTAAATTAACTTTAATTCCCTGTTGCAAAGAAGTCCAATCGATGCCTAAAATTTTCGCTACGGCCAAGGCCGCCATAAAATTTAAAGCATGATGACGACCGGATAAAGGTAAGTTAAAATCTAGTCCATTTACTCGTAAAGTAGTTAAATCCAGTAATTCCCCGACTATATCGCCGCCAGAGAAGCCATAGGTAATTGTTTCCCCCTGCCATACCCGTTTAGCTGTTTCGGTAAGTAAAGGGTGATCGTAGTTAAGAACCGCTATACTACTAGAAGGGGACTCGGTCAATAACTCGCATTTGGCCTCTGCGATCGCCGCTTCCGACCCCAAACGACCGATGTGAGCGGTTCCCACATTAGTAATCACGGCGATCGTCGGTCGGGCGATTTGAGCGAGCAGGGCAATTTCTCCCCTTCCCCGCATTCCCATCTCGATTACGGCACTATCGTGAGTTTCATCCAGTTCGAGGAGAGTTTTCGGCACTCCGATCTCATTGTTATAATTAGCCAGGGTTTTATGTACCTTTCCCTGGGTTGCTAATACCGAGGCGATTAATTCTTTAGTGGTGGTTTTCCCCACCGATCCTGTAATAGCAATCACGGGTATAGTAAATTGATTCCGCCACCAATGGGCTAATTGCTGATAGGTTTCTAGGGTATTCTGGACCAGGAATACAGGAATATTTTTAGAGTAATTTAACGAAACTGGCTGATCGACAATCAATGCCGCCGCTCCTTTTTCGATAGCCATATCGATAAAATCATGACCATTAAAATTATCACCTTTTAATGCCAAAAATGCTTGTCCTGACTCAATACTACGGCTATCAGTATTAATGCCAGATACTAAACTATCGGGACTAAAACTTATGTCACCATTATCTTGTAAGGACAATAATTGAGCTAGTTGATTGAGGGATAAATGACAGGCCATAGACAATAAAAATACTTAGGAGTAAATTCCGAATTATCTAGAAGATGGATTTAGGTTGAAATGTGACTTAGATCACATCCAAGTGGGGTTTCTTTTCGCTAACTTAATTAGCAGGGTATGCTGCCTAAATTTTTAGTAATCTGGGCATAGTCCGCAAGCTTGGCTGGGTAAGCCAAGGGGAATTTTCCCAAACTTGCCAAGCTAAAATGGAGCGACTCGATCAGTACAATGACCCAAAATAGGGGCATCCTAAGAAGGGAGCATCTACTATCTAATCACAATTGACCCCTTTATGGACATAGCCCTAAAATCCATCCGCTTACTGATTTAGGAGGGCTGAATCAAATAACCATGGCGAGTCTAAACAGTGAACAAAGACAAACAAGAGAGGAAGAACAGCTACTGTACGATTATTGGCTCGACCGCGCCAGGACCGATTCCCCCGAGCAATTAATCGAGGATTTTTCTCGTCTGTTTATCGAAGGTGGGGGCTATCGAGAAGCTCCTATTTATTTAGCCCTAGAGCGTCTTATCAAGGCTAAGGATGCCGAAATTCGTTTTTATCATTTCTTTAACCGCTGCTGTCATATTTTAGTGAATCGATGGCAAACGCAGCCTACCCATCAGCCAGCAATTCCGGAATTGGTATCGCTATTGGAAAATTTGCCCTCCCCACGTCCAGGAGATTACAGCAGCCCCAGTAATTTGGGACATCTGGTCAAAAAATTTACCCTCTCGGATGACTACGTTAGGCTGCAGCGTCTGGCGAGAATTATTAGCGGCAAATACAGCGAAAAAACCGCCGCTTCCCTGGGAACCCTGATTAGTCGTTATCCCTATCTCTATGATTACTATTTACTCGGTGATGAAAGTCCCCGAGAACAGCGACAAACCGTTAGACGTATTAAAGTGAAAACCGAGAGGCGTTTCGAGGTAAATCTCTCTCGTTATGTCACCTATCAGGTACGTTTGGCGCAGGTTGCTCATAGCCCAAAAATCAGGGAAGAAGCGGGGAGAATCATTCAACCGGTAGAAAATCCCACCCTGCTCAATGATAAGTATCTAAATCGCGCCCTCAAGTATTATCTGGGGACGGTAGCAGGAAATTATACTCATAAGGCTCTTTCGCAAAATTTTCTGGCGAATACAGTTTATACCCCTACCTATAAAGATTTTAAAAATGACCTCTACGATTATCTGATTACCTCCTTAGACTACGACAAGGGGCAATTTAACAAAAAACTCGACGATATCCTGCAAAATACTCTACCCCACTGCGATCAACAAAAACCGAGTGAATTTCTCATGCTGCGTACTTCTAGCCAACTGTTAAATTATCTGGTGGTGGAAAGCGGGCAAAAACCCGATCATTACATTTTTATGGATATGATCACCAATATGGGGGTAACTCCGACTGTGGGGTTATTGCTCAAGTTGATTTTGATCTGTCCCAAGGCAAAACCCCACTTAGATAAACGTTTTTCGATTCTATTTAACCACTACGAGAGTTATTCTTGCGATCAAGTGCCTTGGTTGGTTAAATCCCTAGAAAATCTGCAAATAGCTTTTAGTATTCATTTCGGCCAAGCTGATTTGTCCTGTCTTCGTCAAATCCAGTGATCAGCTGTTCGCTATCTAAATTACTTGTTAAGACTGTCTATGAGAGGAGAAGGGGGGAAGTGGGGAAGTGGGAAGTGGGGAAGTGGGGAAGTGGGGAGACCACTTCGTGCGCGTTGCGGGGGGAGAATAAATAGAAATAATCTGCTGCCTCCGTTCGGCTGATCTCACGGCGGAAGCCTGCCTCCTGAATCCGTCAAATCGATTAAAAAGTTAAGTAATCTCAACTTCTAGCCAATGGTGACCCGGAGCTAGGGGATAATTAAACCATCGTCATTTAGGCTGCGTTTATCCGTGAAAATTATCGTTATCGGCAGTGGTGGTCGAGAACACGCCTTGGCTTGGAAACTGCTGCAATCGCCCGAAGTAGAACAAGTGTTCTGTATTCCAGGTAATGGGGGAACGGCAATTTTACCTCAATGTGAAAATATCCCCATAGCAATGGAGGATTTTGCCGAAATTAGCCGCTTTGCCCGAGAAAATTGCGTCGATCTGGTGGTTGTCGGGCCAGAATATCCCCTCTCCCTCGGCATTACCGATCATCTTCTGGGCCAGGAAATTGCCGTTTTTGGCCCCACACAAACCGGGGCCTTAATTGAATCGAGCAAATCCTGGGCAAAAGAATTAATGAGCGAAGCAGGAGTTATCACCGCAGCCTCGGAAACCTTTACCGATGCAGAATTAGCAAAAACTTATATCCGAGAGCAAGGAGGGCCAATTGTGGTGAAAGCTGACGGATTAGCCGCAGGAAAAGGGGTAATTGTCGCCGAAACCGTAGATACGGGCCTAGAAGCGATCGATGATCTTTTTACCAGTGGCTTTACTAAAGTCGTGGTGGAAGAATTCCTAGAGGGGGAAGAAGTGTCGATCCTCACCCTCACCGATGGGATCAGCTTTCGTTCCCTGCTACCCGCCCAAGATCACAAGCGCATCGGTGAAGGCGATACCGGCAAAAATACCGGCGGTATGGGAGTTTATGCCCCCGCACCCATAGCCACCGCCGCTATTATAGAAGCGGTGGATCGGGACATCCTCGCCCCTATCGTCGCCACCCTGCAAAAACGCGGCATTGACTATCGGGGAGTCCTCTACGCCGGTTTAATGATTTCCCCCGCCGGAGAGCCAAAAGTTCTCGAATTTAACTGTCGTTTTGGCGATCCCGAAACCCAAGCGGTTTTACCCCTACTGGAAACTCCCCTCGCACCCCTACTGCTGGCTTGCGCTCAACAAAAATTAACTGATTTCCCCTCTTTACAATGGCGATCCGGTAGTGCCGTTTGTGTGGTGGCTGCGTCTGCCGGTTATCCTGACCACTACGAAAAAGGCCGGTTGATCACTGGAATTAAGGCCGCTGAAACCGCAGGGGCGATCGTTTTCCACGCCGGCACGGTTTTAAAACACGGCGATATCTTCACCGATGGCGGCCGCGTCTTGGGTGTCACGGCTATGGGAGCTAATTTTAATCAGGCGATCGAACTTGCCTATCAATCGGTGAAAAGGATACACTTTGAGGGCATCTATTATCGTCGTGATATCGGCCACCGGGTAAGGGAAAAATAAGGGTCAGTATTTAGGCAGGGGTAAGGGGGAATAGTTAGGGGTTTTGAGGATTAATTTATTAGCCAATTTCCCTTTTTTTCCGAATCTCTCACCGCTAATCCTCACCTGATGCCAAACCTCTTTCTAGGGCAATCCCTGACAAAAGCGCATCTGATTTGTCAAAAAACCAGTAACTATTGATAAAATCATGAAACTGAATCGCCCAACCAAATTGCCATCCCTATGCGAATTTTGCTCTATTCTTATAACTATTACCCCGAACCGATCGGCATCGCTCCCCTGATGACAGAATTAGCGGAAGGATTGGTTAAAAGAGGTCATCAAGTCAGGGTTTTAACCGCTTTTCCTTGGTATCCTAATAGTGAAATCGATCCCGAATACCGAGGAAAAATCTATCTAGAAGAAGAACGAAATGGTGTTAAAATTCAACGTTCCTACGTCTGGGCGCGTCCCCAAAGAAGTTTAAAAAATCGAATTTTCTTTGAATTGAGCTTTGTTTTTTTGAGTTTCTTTCAGGCTCTTAAAGGTGAAAAACCCGATCTAATTTTCTTAACTGTCCCCGGATTACCCGTTTGCGTTCCCGCCGCTTTATTGAGTAAATTATATGGCGTGCCAATTATTCTAAACTTACAGGACATTTTGCCCGATGCGGCAGTTCATGTGGGATTATTAACTAATGAGAAAATGATTAAGGTTTTTAGTAGTCTCGAAAAATTTGCCTACCGAACTGCCAGCAAAATCTCAGTTATTGCCGATGGTTTTACCAAAAATCTCCTAACTAAAAATGTGCCGAGTCAGAAAATTATTGAAATTCCTAATTGGGTGGATGTAAGCTTTATTAAACCTCTGCCGAAAAACAATAATTATTTTCGCCAAGAAAATCATCTTGAGGGCAAATTTGTGATTTTATATTCTGGCAATATTGCCCTAACTCAACCCCTAGAAACCCTGATCGATGCTGCAGTTTACTTAGTTGACATCCCGGAGATTAAAGTGGTAATTGTTGGTAAAAAAGAAGCACTCGATCGCCTAGAAAAGTATCGCCAACAACAGGGGGCCAGTAATGTGCTTTTATTACCCTTTCAAACCCGGGAAAAATTACCAGAAATGTTAGCCGCCGCCGATGTGGGTATGGTGATGCAAAAACATAACGTTATTTCCTTTAATATGCCGTCCAAAATTCAGGTATTATTAGCTAGTGGCCGTGCTATCATTGCTTCTGTTCCCGCCGATGGAACCGCCGCTAGGGCGATCGAGCGTAGTGGTGGTGGTTTGGTGGTTACTCCTGAAGATCCAGAGGCATTAGCTACGGCTATTTTAAAGCTATATAAAAACCCAGATTTAGCAACTATACTAGGAGAAAAGGGACGACAATACGCGGAGAAAAATTATGCCTTTGAAAAGACTTTGGATCAATACGAAAAGCTTTTTTCTCAAGTAGTTAGTTAATAATTAGGGTATAGGGATTAGGGATAGGGAAATGGGGAAATAGGGAAATGGGGGGATAGGGTAATTTCAACTAAAACCCTAAAACCCTAAAACCCTAAAACCCTAAAACCCCAACACCTATTACCCAACCCCCATCACCCCATCACCTAACCCCTAACTCCCACTTAACTATTTTCATGTTCGATAATTTCTCAAAAAAACTCCCCTGGCAAAGTCTCAAACAAGCGATCGCTTTTGTCTTAACAATTATTGCCTTAACCCCAGTAGTCACAGCTTTAATTTCTAGTGTTAATCAGCCCCAAATCCAATCGAATATTCAACTATATCAAACCAATCTCAATCTACAAGCCACCACTCTAAGCAGCGATGCTGACCCTAATAGCGAGGAATTTGCTAATCTTAAATTAATTCAAACTTCCCTGATCGGTGAAGATCCTTATACCACTGCCGAGGAACAGTATTTATCAGCCCAGAAAAGTGCCAAAAAAACAATCACCGAACTAGAAAAATCAGCAGTTAATCCCGAACAAAAAAAATCTCTTGAGCGCGAAATCAATTCCTTAAAAGATTTAGAGCTAAAATTAAGTCTCATTCAAGCTAGTCAAGGTGACTTGGATTCAGCACGGCAAATCTGGCAAGACATCAAGGAAAAATCAGAATTTGAGAACTATAAACCTGCTGTTTTACAAAATGCGCTGCTGTTAGAGGGATTGTACGGTGAACCCCCCCAAATTGCTGCCGATGCTGAAGCGAGAATCGAGCGCAATTTTCAAGGATGGTTTCGTTATACCATTCTGGAAAAATTATATAGTCTCGAAAATCGTCAAGAGGATTTACTCGCTTTAGAGGAAGAACAGAGTGAAGTGGCGGCTAATGGGTTAATTAAACTAATTTTACTGGCTTTCTTGCCTCTTATCGGCGGTTTAATCGGTGTTGTGCTGTTGATCTTTTTATTAGTGCAGTGGCTTCTCCGCCAACAGCGATCGCTGCTCTTTTTAGATGATAGTCTCGCTTGGCAAACTAAGTGGGGAGGAAAAACCCTCTGGTGGGGAATAATTATCGGTTTCTTTTTCGTCGGACAAATTGTTTTACCGGTAATTTTCGGGATTTTATCGAGTTTCTTGAGTCTCAATCCCGAACAATTTAACCTAGAAGCTAAAGCAATATACGTTGTAGTTAGTTATTTAGCCTTAACAGTGAGCAGTTTATCGGTTTTATACCTAGCGATCAAGCCTTTTCGCCCTTTACCTCCCGATTGGTTTCGTTTTAACCTCTTTAGTAATTGGTTTCTCTGGGGATTAGCCGGCTATTTTGTCGCTTTACCCCTGGTTATTATCGTTTCTTTGCTTAATCAACTAATTTGGCAAGGACAAGGGGGCAGTAACCCGCTGCTGACTTTAGCTCTAGAATCCCAGAATACCTTCGCTTTACTCTGTTTTGCCTTTACTGCTTCCCTTGCCGCTCCTTTTTTCGAGGAAATTGTCTTTCGCGGCTTTTTACTAGCTTCTTTGACTCGTTATCTGCCGGTCTGGGCTGCGATCGCTCTTAGTAGTTTGATTTTCGCCCTTGCTCACCAAAATTTGTCAGAAGTGCTGCCTTTAACCGTACTAGGTTGTGTTCTTGGCTTTGTTTACACCCGCTCGAAAAATTTATTATCCTCGATGTTGGTTCATAGTCTCTGGAATGGTGGCACCCTGTTAAGTTTATTTTTATTGGGCAGCAGTGCGGGTTAGGTGAAGTCTCTGGTTTTAGGGAACGCCAGAACAGTAGCTGGTAGTCTAGAGTTGACATCCTCGCCGCCGTAAAACGGACGGCGATTCCTCACCACGCCACCTTTTTAGAATGGTCGCTGAATGGGGTTGACGCTTCACAGGAAGGATACTGCTACCTTAGCAGCAATTCTCATTTTGAAAACAAAAGAAGATAAAGTTCTCTATGTGAACAAGAGAACTTCTGTCTAATTATCATTTTTTTTCAAGATAA